>CACXFI010000043.1 GCA_902766875.1 uncultured Erysipelotrichaceae bacterium
TATGTCTATTAATAACATTGTTATTAACATCACTATTTTTAGATAATATCCTAGGTATAGGAAATAATAATACAATTACTAAAGGTGATGCTATAAGCATATTATTATTCTTTACAGTATTTATGTATTATATAATTACAATATCAAAGAATAAATTAGATAAAAATAGTGATAATGATGAAGATATAAAATATGGAATAGCAAAATCAATAATTTTTATAATAATAGGTATAATAGGCATTGTTTTAGGTAGCAACATGGTAGTAAACAGTTCTACTACTATAGCAAGGCTATTAGGTATAAGTGAAAGAATCATATCACTAACCATAATAGCTATAGGAACATCACTTCCAGAATTAGCTACAACAATTATATCATCCATAAAAAAAGAGCAAGATATATTAGTAGGTAATATTATAGGCAGTAATATCTTTAATATAGGTATAGTATTAGCATTACCAGCTTTAATGTTTGGGAATGTTACATCTTCAAATTTTAACTCAACAGATATATTATTCTTTATTCTATCTCCAATATTATTGTTATTATTCTCAAGAAGTGAATATAAAATAAGTAAATTGGAAGGATTAAGTTTTATAATCATATACCTAATATACTATATGTTAATATTTATACTATAAAAATTGACAATATAACAAAAAAATGCTATAATTAAAGCGTATTTTTGTTGAAAGGTGAGTTAAATATGAACGAAGATATGAAAAAAACATTAGATCATGCATATGAAGTATTAGAAATGAATAAAGAAACAATGAGAGAACAACTAACATTAAACGAAAAAGAAGCATATATAAAAGAAAGATATAATTCTAGATTAGAAGAAATAAAAGCAAACAAAGAAATGTCTGAAAAAGAAAAAGAAGAAGCTATAAAAACACTTGGGATTTGTGGGAGACTATTAATCGTGAGTGTTAGAGAAGGTACAAAGATAGACCCTACAAAAGATATGACAGAAACAGATCTTGCTGATATAAAAGACTATACAAAAAAATACCAAGAAAAAGAAAGTAAAAATAAAAAAGAACTAGCAGAAAAATTAATTAGAGAATTACTAAATAGTTTTGGGTTAAAAATTGGTGAATCTTTTAATGATAAAGATGGTAATATAATAAAAATTGATCCAACTCAATGGGAAGAAGAAAGATTTAAAGAGATTGTTAAAACAGCTAGACTAAATGCATTAGAAGTATTAGCTAAAAATAAAGAAATTACTGCAGAAGAATTAGTAAATAATATAAAATTTCTAGAAGAATTAGTAAGTAAAAATCAAGAAGAAAGAATTGAAATGTGTAATAAGTTTTTAGAAAAAAATAAAGCTAAAAAAGCAGAACCGGCAAATAAAACAACTTCAAATGCGAAAGCAGAGCCAGCAAATAAAACAAATTCAAACGGAAAGGCAGAAGAAAATAGTAAAGAAACAAAATTTAAAAATTGGCTTAAAAAATTCAAAACAGCACTTAAAACACACATTGATGCAAGATATCCAATTACATGGGGAAAAAGACATTAATAATTTAAAAAAGGAGATAAAAATGTTAAAAGATACAATTATTACAATGGGGGATGGTAACAAATATTATATAGCTGAAGATATAATGTTTGAAAACGGAGATTATTATTGTTGTGCTTCTTTATATAATGAAGAAACAGAAGATTGTAGTGATGATTTTAAAATCTTTAGCATAGAAAAAAATGAAAACGGAGAAATGATATTTTTCCCAGAATATGATGAAGAAATTATTAACAAGATTACAGAAATTATGATAAATAATAATTTATAATATCAAAAGTAGCTTAAAAAACTACTTTTTTTCTTTAGTTAATTTTATTGTTATAAACTCTTATATTTGTTATAATTATATTGAAAAGAGTGAAATACATGAAAAGAAATGAAGTAGATAGAACTAAATTATCCCCAATGATGAAACATTACGTAGAAATGAAAGATAATTATGAAGATGTTATATTATTCTATAGACTAGGAGATTTTTATGAAATGTTCTTTGAAGATGCTGAATTAGTATCTCATGAACTAGAATTAACATTAACAGGAAAACAAGCAGGGTTAGAAGAAAGAATTCCAATGTGTGGCATTCCTTTTCATGCTGCTGAAGTATATATAGATAAACTAGTTAAAAATGGTCACAAAATAGCTATATGCGAACAATTAGAAGATCCTAAAAATACTAAAGGTATCGTTAAAAGAGGAGTAATAGAAGTTATAAGTTCCGGTACTATTATTAACGCTGGTAGCCTAGATGAAAAAGAAAATAATTATATAGGTAATATTTATGACTTTGGCTATTGCTATATTTTAGGATATACAGATATAACTACTGGAGAATACAACTTAGAAATAGTAGAACATAACGATACAAAAATAATTAATGAAATAATAACTAATAATATTAAAGAAATAATAGTAAATAGTAAAGTTAATGATAATATTAAAAATATATTAACAAAGCAATATAAATTAACTCTAAGTATTATAGATGAATTAGATGAAAATGAAGAACATAACACAATATATAAAGATTTAGAAGATAATAGATATATAATATCAATAAAGCATTTATTATATTACTTAACTAACTTTTTAATGAGAGATGTTAGCCATATGCAACATGTTAATATCAAAAATAAAAATAATTATCTTCATATGGATATACATACTAAAAAAAATTTAGAATTAACAGAAAGTCTAAGATTAAAAGAAAAAAATTATTCACTATTATGGCTTTTAGATAATACTAAAACCGCCATGGGAGGAAGAAAATTAAAAAATTGGATTGAAAATCCATTACTAGATAAAAAAACAATTAATAATAGATATGATACAATAGATAAACTACTAGATAATTTTATATTATGTGAAGATTTACGAGCAAATTTATATGAAATATATGACTTAGAAAGATTATCAGGAAGAGTAGCATTAGGAAATGCTAATGGCAGAGACTTGATTCAATTAAAGAATAGTTTAAAAGTATTACCAATAATAAAAGATATGCTAGAAAGTATTGACTTTTACTACAAAATAGATACTTTAAATGATTTATATGAATTATTAGAAAAATCCTTATATGAAGATCCACCGATATCAATAAAAGAAGGATATTTAATTAAAGAAAACTATTCAAAAGAACTTGATGAATTAAAAGAATTAAGAAGCGGCGGTAAAAACTTTATAAGTAACTTTGAAATAGAAGAAAGAGAAAGAACAGGAATCAAAAATCTAAAAGTAGGGTTTAATAAAGTATTTGGTTATTATATTGAAATAAGTAAAGGGAATTTAAATCTAATAACAGACGATATGGGTTATATAAGAAAGCAAACACTAGCTAATTGTGAAAGATTTATAACTCCAATCTTAAAAGAAAAAGAAGATTTAGTATTAGGTGCAGAAGAAAAAATAATCAATTTAGAATATGAATTATTCTGCAAAATAAGAGATATTATTAAAACATATATACCTAGATTACAAGAAATATCTAAAGTAATAAGTGAAATAGATGTATTACAAAGTTTTACCCTAGTAACTGAAAAATACCACTATACAAGACCTAATTTAATTAATAGCAATAACCTAGAAATAATAAATTCAAGACATCCAGTAGTAGAAAAAGTATTGGATAGTGAATATGTCCCTAATGATATCATTATGGATAAAAATACAAACATTCTACTTATTACCGGCCCCAATATGGCAGGTAAAAGTACTTATATGAGACAATTAGGAATTATTGTAATAATGGCTCAAATAGGATGCTTTGTACCAGCAGATAAAGCTAATATTCCAATATTTGATAAAATATTTACAAGAATAGGAGCAAGTGATGATTTAGTAAGTGGAGAATCTACATTTATGGTTGAAATGAAAGAAGCAGCTAATGCCATATCTAATGCAACTAAAAATAGCCTGATTTTATTTGATGAATTAGGAAGAGGAACAGCTACTTATGATGGTATGAGCTTAGCTCAAGCTATATTAGAGTATATTCATAATAATATAGGTTGTAAAACACTATTCTCAACTCATTATCATGAGTTAACAAGTTTAGACAAAGAACTTAAACAATTAAAAAACAAACATGTATCAGCAACCGAAGATAATGGTAATGTTACATTCCTTCATAAAGTAAAAGATGGAGCAGTAGATAAAAGTTATGGTATTAATGTAGCTAAATTAGCAGGACTACCTAAAGAAGTAATAGAAAGAGCTAATGATGTATTAAGAATATACGAAAACAAAGATAATAAAAAAGAAATAATAGTGCAAACTCAATTACCACTAGATAATCAAAATATAAATAGTGAAGTAGAAGAAGAAATAAAACATTTAGATTTACTAAATATAACCCCAATAGATGCAATGAATTTATTATATAAATTAAAAGAAAAAATAAAATAATAAAGGCAATATATTTTATATCATAATTATTTATGATTAAAATATATTATCTTTTTTATATAAATTGACAATAATTAACAAATATGTTAAAATAACAAGCATAATCAAAAAAAGAAGGGGGAAATTAAAATGGATCAATTATACATGTATAAAAAAAGCGAAAGTTTAAAAAAAACAAATAAAATACTAAATAAATCAAATAGTCAAAAGTTATTAGAAACATTAGGAAGTACATTATTATTAATTTTAGCATATGATGCATTATTATTTGGGTCAGATTTTTTAATACAATACCATCAAAATGGAGAAATAACTGATATTATATTAATAAATAAACCATTTTTCAATATAGTAATTCCAGGATTTATTGGTGGAATTAACACCGTAATTAGAAATAGAATAAATAAAATCAAAGAATTTAATGCTGCAATAAATTTACATGTCATGAAATGGCAAATAAAAAATAATACAGATATATATAATTTAGACGAAGAAGATATTATGAATGCTAAATCAGTAGATATAAAAATAATTGAAAAAAACAAAAATAATAAAAATATATCAATTTATGCAGCTGATCCAAACAACACCATATATGTAGATGGAATACCAATAAAATCTGATGATATAAATAAAATAGCATCAGAGAAAGACGAAAATAAATTTGTATACTTCCAAGAAGAAAAAAAAGTATTACCAAACGTAAAGTATTACGAAATAGAACCATTGGATAAAGAATTAAAAAAATTACTATTAGAGCAAACTAACAGTCAAAACATTAATCAAATATTTTCTAAGAAAAAAGTATTAATTAAAAAATAATAGTTACTAAAAAAGATATTTATATACTATTATCATATAGTTAAATATAAAATATCTTTTTTTAATTATTCATTTGACAAAAATTAACAACTATGATAATATATATCCCATCTTAAAAAGAAAGGGGCATAAAATATGACTACAAATACAAATACAGATGAATTAATGACTATGTCTTTAAGTGAAATATTAGAAATACTAGATTTATATCATAGATCAAATGATAACTTATCAAGAGTTAAACAATTCTTAGCACAAAAAAGTTATGAAAATCAAAATACAGAACTAGATCCAGAATTAGTAAAATCTAGTGTAAAAAAAGGTGGAATAGTTGCTCTTGGAGCCTTAGCTGTTGCATCAATTTATCAAACTGGGCTTAATTTTGTATATGGTATAGAATCAGAATTAGCTGACTATCTAACTTATGTTTTTCCTTCATTAGTACTAGGAACAGCAACATCAATTATGGATTATAGTTATCATAATCCTAAAGAAATAGAAAGCGTATTATCTGTTGCTACCAAAAATTTTGAGTTATTAAACTCTCAAATAATCCAAGAATACTTCGGTTTTAAAGGAAATAGTTTAATAACACATCCTAATCTTATTGCAGTAGAAACTATTTCAAATAGTAAAGGAAACACTTTTGAAGTAATCGCCTGTGCTGAAGATAGTTATTCATCTACTAATGAAAATCCAGAAATATATACTGGAATTATTTTACCAGTTATCAAAGATAAACAATGTATAGGATACTTCTTTAAAAAGGTTAATCTTGAAGATTTTGGTTTAAATGCAACATACGATGAACATAATGGCATAACTATATCAAAAGAATTAGATACATATCAAAGTAAAAAAGTAGTAAATCCTAGATGTCGTGTTAAAACTCAAAAGCAAAATAATTAAAGATCTTATTTAAGATCTTTTTTTCTTTAAAAAATGAAGAAAATATTATTGTTTTACACTTTACACTAGAAAAAATTAATAATTAGTTAAAAAATAGACATAAACCCTTTATTTTGTTATAATCTTATGTGTGGTGATTTATATGACTAAAAAAAGAAGAAGGAAAAAACTCAATTCTTTATTTGCTATACCACTATTTATGGCAAGTGTAGTATTTATATACGCAATATTTGTAATTGATATACTAATACCCAAATATTTATTAATAGTAATAGGTATTATATTATTTTTAAATATGTTTAATTTATTCTTATTAAAAAGAAAAAAGAAAGGAATCAGGAGATTTGCTACTTTCTGTACTTTACTATTTACATCAGCCATGTTATTAGGATCAAATTATATATTTAAAACAAATGGAATCTTAATAGGTAGTAACGTAGATTACAAAACATATAATTTTTCTGTATTAGTATTAAACAATAGTTCATATCAAAAACTATCTGATTTAAACAATAAAACAATGGGTTATTATGAAATAGATAATGTTGATAGTAACGAATATTTAAATAAAATAGATAAAAAAATAGATATATCTTTTGAAAAAAATGATAATTATAGCAATTTAACTAATAATCTATTAAATAATAAAGTAGATAGTATAGTAATAGAAGATTCTTATTTAAATATGCTAAATGAAGGAGAAATAGACACTTTTAATAAAGATACAAGATCAATATATAAATTCTCAATAAGAGTTAAAGCTGATAACATATCAAAAGATATAGATGTCACTAAAAAACCATTTAATATTTATATAAGCGCAATGGATGAATATGGATCAATATCATCAGTATCTAGAAGTGACGTTAATATAGTAGTAACAGTAAATCCTAAAACAAGACAAATATTATTAACTTCTATACCTAGAGATTATTATGTTCAATTACATAATACTACAGGATATAAAGACAAATTAACTCATGCTGGACTATATGGAATAGAATCATCAGTTAATACTATAGAAGACTTATTAGATACTGAAATAAATTACTATATCAAGGTTAATTTTACTAGTTTAGTTAAAATAATTGATGGAATGGGTGGAGTAGAGGTATATTCAGAATATGATTTCACATCTAGAGATAATTTCCATTATAGTAAAGGATATAATAAAGTAAACGGTGAAGAAGCATTATCTTTTGCTAGAGAAAGAAAAGCTTTCTCAGCTGGAGATAATCAAAGAGGTAAAAATCAACAAGCACTATTAGAAGCTATGATAAGAAAATGTACAAATACTTCAATAATCTATAAATACAATAGTTTATTAAATAGTATTAACGGATCATTTATGACTAATATGTCATCAAAAAGAATAACTTCACTAGTAAAAATGCAACTTTCAGATATGAAACCATGGACGATAACTTCAAATAATCTAACAGGATCTGATGGGTCAGCATATACATATTCTTATTCTACACAAAAATTATACGTAATGCTACCTGATGAAGAAAGTGTAGAAGAAGCTAGTACTTTAATTGCCAAAGTTATGAATAACGAAGTACTAGAAAGTTCTTATAATAAAAACTCTTCTAATGTTCACTCAGTATATAAAGTAAATACAAATAATCAAAACAATAATAATTCAAAGAAAAATAATACTGAACCAAAAAAAGAAGAAATTAAAACTAATGATAAAAAAGAAGAAAACAAAGAAATAGAATCTAAAACAAAAGAAATAGAAGATAATAATCAAAATACTGATATAAATAATAATAACAATAATATAGATAATAATAACAATAATGATGTAGGTGGTAATGATGTTAACAATAATGATAATAACAATGATACTCAAGAAAAAACTAATATAGACAATAGTAACAATAATAATGAAGAAGAAACAATAATTAACAATTAAAAAGTAATGTCTAACATTGCTTTTTATTTATAATTATTATATAATTCTATTAGGTGATATTATGAAAATGTCAAAAATGGGTTTTAATAGCACTAAACTTCCTAATTTAGATGAAATGTTCCCAGCACAAGATATGCTAATAAAAACAAATCAACTAATTATGTATGAAAGTGGAATATTCGCTTATGATTATGTACCATATATGTTACAAAAAAAAGTAGAAGATATAATAGCAGAAGAATTAGATAAAATCTCATGTATCAGAGTAAGCTTACCACTTTTACAACCAGCTACTATTTGGAAAAATTCAGGTAGATGGAATAACTATGTAGAAGATGGTACAATGTTCGTTCTAGATACAGATAAATCTACATATGGACTTGCACCTACTGCTGAAGAAGCAATTGTAGAATTTGCTAAAAAGAAACTTACAAGTTATAAAACTATGCCAGTAACATTTTATCAAATAGGAGAGAAATTTAGAAATGAAATTAGAACTAGAGGATATTTAACAAGAGGAAAAAGTTTTTTAATGCTAGATGCATATTCTTTTGATATAAACGAAGAAGAATCTGTAAAAAGTTACAATAATATAAGAGAAGCTTATTTTAAAATATTTGATAGATTAGGATTTGATGTTATACCAGTAATAGCAGATAATGGTTCTATTGGTGGTAAAAAAAGTGAAGAATTCATGATTCTTATAGATTCTGGCGAAGATAGAATTCTTTATGATAAAGAAACAGGTAGAGCCTTCAATATTGAAATATTAGATAAAGAAAATTATAAAGAATATCTTAAACTAGAATATGGTATAACTAATTTAGATAACCTAGAAGAAAAAAGAGCTATGGAATTAGGTCATATCTTTCAATTAGGTACCAAATATTCAGAAACAATGAAAGCATACTACACAACTAAAGATAATAAAAATATGCCATATTATATGGGGTGTTATGGTATAGGAGTAAGTAGAGTAGTAGCTATGCTATATGAAATGAATACCATAAAAGAAAATAATAGAGTAGTAGGAGTATCTCTACCAGAAGACTTATCTCCATTTAAACTATATATAGTATATAAAACAGATAATGAAGAAAAAGTAAAAGAAGCTAATAAATTATATGAATCTCTAACTAATAAAGGTATAAATGTATTATTAGATGATAGAGATATCGGAATAGGAGCCAAAATAAAAGATTCTAAAGTCTTAGGAGTACCTTTAGTAGCAATATTCGGAGATAATACCAAAGAAAATGAATTTGAACTAGAAGATAATAAAACAAGTAATAAAGAAATAGTAAAATTAAATGAATACTTAAATATTGACAAATAAAATATTTAGTGATAAATTAAGTTTATCAAATATATTTCTAATTATTAGCTGACAACTAATTAAAAGTTAGAACGTTAATTACGATATAATTTAAAGAGCACTATGTGAAGTAGGGTGGCACCGCGGAATAATAATTCGTCCCTATATACTAGGCTCTTTTTATGTTAAAAGGAGGATTTAAAATGAAAAGAACATTAATTAATGAATTAAAGGAAAATACAGAATCTAATATAAGAGGATTCATAACTAAAGTAAGAGATACAAAATATATGGTATTTATAGTAGTAAAAGATACATCAGGACATATTCAAGTATCTATAGAAAAGAAAGATAAAGAAGAACTGGCAAATAATGCTCTAGAAATAACTACAGGAAGTGTAGTATCATTTACTGGAACTATGGTTAAAAGTGAATATGTTAAAGACGGTGGTAAAGAATTCTTACCAGAATCATTAGAAGTATTAAGTAAAGCCGAAGTATCACCATTAGAAGATAATTCTAATATAGATACTAGAATGGATTATAGATGGTTAGATTTAAGAGATGAAAAAAACCATTTAATATTTGAAATACAAAGTTATTTAGTAGAATCTATGAGAGAATTTATGTATCAGAATAACTTTACTGAATTACATTTTCCTAAAATGATAGCAGCAGCATCAGAATCAGGAAGTGAAGTATTTGAAATAAAATATTTTGATAGAAAAGCCTATCTAGCCCAAAGCCCTCAATTCTATAAACAAATGGCTATGGCTAGTGGTTATGAAAGAGTATTTGAAGTAGCTCCTGCGTTTAGAGCTGAAAATTCAAATAGTTATAGACATGCTACAGAATTTACCAGTTTCGATTTCGAAATGAGTTATATAGATAGTTTTAAAGATTTAATGCTATTTGAACAAAATCTACTTACATATGCTCTAAAGAAAGTTCATGAAAAATATGGAGATATTATTAAAGAAGTATTTGACACTGAAGTAATAGTTCCTACTAAAGATTTCCCAGTAATAGATTTAGAAGATTTATATAAAGAATTAAATGAAAGATACGGATATACTATACCTACAGAAGATGTAGGAGATTTAAATGCTGAAACAGAAAAATTAGCCTATAAATATGCTATGGAAGTACACAATAGTGAATTTCTATTTATAACAGGATTTAGTCCAGCTAAAAGAGCTTTCTATCATATGAGAAAAAATGGAATACCAGAAGGATACGACTTAATCTGGAGAGGTACAGAAATAACTACTGGTGCTCAAAGAGAACATAGATATGATATATTAAAAGAACAAGCCAAAGAAAAAGGTTTAGGCAAAGATATAGAATTTTATCTTGAATTCTTTAAATATGGATGTCCTCCTCATGGTGGAATGGCAATAGGATTAGATAGATTAACTATGTTACTATTGAATTTACCACATTTAAGAGAAACTCAATTTATCTATAGAAATCCATCTAGATTAAATCCATAAAAGTAACTATTAGTTAAGATATAAGTATTTTATTAAAAAATATGCTACAATTAAATTGCTAAAGAATACGATATCTTTATCATTAAAACCTACAGAAGATATTAGGGAACCAAGACATATTTTGGGTGTCGAATACCTATATCTAATATAGGGATCCTAAACAAAATATCGCGGTTTACCACCGTGTTGTGTGCGCGGGTTTTATCTTTTAAGAGTCGATTCTTTGGTAATTTTTTGAAGATAAGCAAGCTTACCCTAGCTTGCTTTTTATATAAGAGGTGTATATGGATAAATTTGATAGATTAATAAAATTAATAGGTATAGATAATTATAATAAAATTAAAGATACTAAAGTCTTAGTATTAGGAATAGGTGGAGTAGGAGGATATACAATATTATCTTTAATTAGAAGTGGTATAGAAAACATAACAATAGTAGATTATGATACTATAGATATAACTAATTTAAATAGACAAATAATAACTAATATAAATAATATAGGTATGAAAAAAACTAATATTATGAAAGAAGAAATATTAAAAATAAATCCTAATTGTAATATAACTATAATAGATAAAAAAATAGATATAGATAATTATAAAGAATTATTTAAAGATAATATAGATTATGTAATAGATGCTTGTGATACTATCAAAGTAAAAGAAAAAGTAATAGAATACTGCCTATTAAATAATATCAAAATTATATCTTGTATGGGAACAGGTAAAAAACTAAATCCAAGTATGTTAGAAATAACTGATATAAAAAATACATCTTATGATCCTATTGCTAAAAAGATAAGAAAATATTTAAAGGATAATAATATAAATAAAAAACTACCTGTAGTCTATTCTAAAGAACAACCAAAAGATACAGGTAATACTATTGGATCATTTTGTCCTGTAGTAGGAGTAGCTGGTATGCTATGCTCTAGTTATGTATTAAATGATATTATAAAAGAGAGTAATTAAATACTCTCTTATAATTTACTTAATTTATCCATTATATCTTTAAGATTTCTTTCATATTTATTATTCTTAGGATTATAATATACAGCATTCTTAATTTTAGTAGGTAAGTATTGTTGCCTAACATAATCGTTAGGATAATCATGAGGGTATATATAATCTTTAGAATTAGTCTTTAAATGTTTAGGTACATTACCAGTATTGCCTCGTCTAACGTCACTTAAAGCCGATTCTACGGCCATAACCCCAGAATTACTCTTAGGAGATAGAGCAAGTTCAATAACTACGTCAGCAAGCGGTATTTTAGCTTCAGGAAGGCCTAGTCTTTCTACAGCTTGTATAGCAGCCATAACTTTAGGTCCCATCGAAGGATTAGCTAAACCAATATCTTCATATACAATTACTGATAATCTCCTACAAATAATCTCTAAATCTTCAGCTTCTATTAATTCAGCTAAATAATGAAGACTAGCATTAACGTCACTTCCTCTAATAGACTTTTGAAAAGCACTAATAGTATCATAATAACCATCTTCATTCTTATCTATAAAGACATTATTTCTCATATTCATATTCTTAAGTAATTCTACAGTAATTTTACCATCAGAAGAAGAATAATAAGCTACTTCAATCAAATTATATATATATCTTAAATCATATCCAGATGCATTAATAATATATTTAATAGCATCTTTCTCTATACTAAGATTTTCTAATATACCAGATTTAACAGCTCTTTTAATAGCAATTTCCATATCTTTATCAGTAAGTTCATATAATTCATATATCTGACATCTACTTCTAATAGCAGGATTAATAGAATGATATGGATTAGAAGTAGTCATACCAATTAAAGTAATTAACCCAGACTCTAAATGAGGAAGTAATATATCTTGTTTATCTTTATTTAATCTATGTATTTCATCTACTACTAATATTAACCCTTTATACATTTTAGCTTCTTCAATAATAATATCTAAGTCTTTCTTATTATTGATAACAGCATTAAATAATCTATATTCTAAATTAAGTTCATTAACAATAGCCATCGCTATAGAAGTCTTACCAATACCAGGTTTACCATATAAAATACAAGAAAATAACTTCTTATTATTAACTAAATTTCTAAGTACTTTACCTTTACCAACCAAATGTTGTTGCCCAATTATATCATCTAATTTCTCTGGTCTTAACTTAATCGCTAATAATTCTTCCATAGTATCACTTCCATAATATATTCTAGCAAATAATATAAATAATGTCTATAAATATAATTTGTTAAATTAAAGATAATTTGATATAATTAAAGAAAGAAGGTAGATACTATGAAAGATCTAAAAAACATTAATATTTCTAATCAAAATAAAGAAATATTAGAAAAATTTAAAATATATCTTTTAACTGAAAAACATCTACTAGAAAATTCTATTACTTCTTATATAGATGATATAATAAAGTATTTAGAATTTATGGAAAAAAATAATATTAAATCATATAAAAATATAAAATATAAAGATATAAATAATTATTTAAAATATTTAGATGATAATAAATATAGTATCTATAGTGTTGTCAGAAAAATATCTAGTATTAAAGCCTTTCATAAATATTTATCTATAAATTATAATTTAGAAGATGCAAGTACTAAAATAGAAAGTCCAAGATTTTATAAAAAACTACCTAATATTCTAACTATTGAAGAAGTTGATATGTTATTAAATATAGAACTTAAAAATGATTTTGATTATAGAAATAAGGCTATGATAGAAGTAATGTATGCAACAGGCTTAAGAGTAAGTGAATTAGTAAATTTAGAATTAAATAACGTTGATTTAGACAATAAATTTATTAGATGCTTTGGTAAAGGTAATAAAGAAAGAATAGTACCATTAGGAGATATAGCCTCTAAATATTTAAATATCTATTTAGAAGAACATAGAGATAATTTAAAAAAGAAATATCTATGTGATAAGATATTTCTAAATAATCATGGAAAAGGAATAACTAGGCAAGGATTTTTTATAATACTTAAAGATATAGCAGAAGAAAAGGGGATTAATAAAAATATTACTCCTCATATGTTAAGACATTCCTTTGCTACTCATTTATTAAATAACGGAGCTGATTTAAGAACTATCCAAGTAATGCTAGGGCACTCCAATTTATCTACTACTCAAATATATACCAATGTATCTAATGATATACTAAAAGAAAACTATGATTTATATCATCCAAGAAAATAAATCATAGTTTTTATATTTATTATTTTAAAGATTTAACATTACTTTTTTGATTAAAAAACTCACTTACTTGTCTAATGTCACTAGTTATAGGAGATTTACCAGGTAAATTAGCTACAATAGTATCTAAATCTCTATTAATTCTAGAATCTAATATAGAATAAACACCATAATCTGTTTCACTTCTTATTAATCTACCTATACCTTGTTTAAACTTCGAAATCATAGCAGGATATATAACTTGATTATATGCTTCATTAGGTTTTAATCCAGATGCATAATAATCACTAACAGCATCACTAACAGGAAAAGGTAACCTAGTTATAATTACTTGACTTAAACTTTCTCCAGGAATATCTATTCCTTCCCATAAACTAGCAGACAATAAAACAGAATTAGTATTTTGTTTAAATTTATTAATTATAGAATTATTATCATCATGATAATATATATCAAAAGGATAATTATTAATACCAGATAAATAATTATATACCATCATCATATCTTTCTTATTAGTAAATAAAACTAAACTTCTACCATTAGATATATTAATTAATTCATCTATTTTCATTGTTAAATTATGTAAATAATCTCTATGTAATACCATCTTATCAGTAGGAGAAGGTAGAGTAGTATCATAATATAATAAAGTATTATTTCTGTAATTAAATGGAGATAACTTAGGTGTGGCTTCAATAATACCAGTTCTATTAGATAAATCTAATCTATTCTTAATGGCATTATAACCACTATTATTAGGTGAAGTAGGAGTGTTAGATCTCATTGTAGCAGACGTAAGAATAACTGGTTTATCTTTAGTAATATTATCAATGACATCATTAATCTTTTTAGGTGTTCTTATTAAATCTACCTTAGTTTGCTTATTATCTTTATATAATTTAACCCAATAAATAAAATTTTGATTATTAATCATATCAGATATACAACTATAGAAATTAGATAAATCATTTATATCTCTATCCATAAATCCATAATTATATTTATCTTTTTTTAAATTAATTACCTGTAACAAACTACCAAGTACTTTATATAAATTTTCTGTACTCTCATATAGTTTACTCTTCTTATTTAAAAATAATGATTGATCAAGACTGACTTCTTCACATTCAGTAAAAGATAAACCTGAATTATTATGCAATTTAAAATAATTACTTGCAGATAATCTTAAATCACTATAAAATTTTTCAAATAATTTAATAATATTAGATTGATATCCTTCAAATATATCATCATTTACATTATAAGTAGGCTTAATGATATTATTAGTAAGTCTTTTAATAATATCATAAAAAATATCCATTCTAAATGTATCTTCAGAAGTAGATCTAATTAAATCTTCTAAATTATGTGCCTCATCTATAACAATAGCACTAGCATCAGTTATTAATTTATTCTTATGTTTTGCCAAACTAGCTAAATAACCATGATTCATAATTAAAATATCAGCATTTTGATAATTCTTTAACTGACTAGGTAATAAACATTTAGCACAATATTTACAACTTAAACACTTCTCAGGATGATCAGCACTAATAATTTTCCACTTAGTTTTAGATAAATTATATTTATTCTTATCTATAGATTTTGAAAAATCTTCTGTATCCCTCATTCTTTCTAAAGTTTCCTTCTGTTTTGGATTATTTAATCCTTTTTTTAATAAATCTAAAACATTTTTATAACAAACATAATTATTAATACCCATAGCAACTTGAATATTAACGTTTTTAATATCTAATAATTGTAATAATTTATTAATATCTTTATCAGATAACTGCTTTTGCAGAGCTTTAGATGAAGTGGATATAATAAATGGTTTAAAAGCAATATTTCTCTTATTATATTCATCAATATAAAATAATAATGGTACTAAATATGCATAACTTTTACCAACACCAACACCTGCTTCTTCTAATAATACAGAAGCTTCTCTAATATCAAAGTCTGGTAAATTATTAAACCTTAAAATATCAACCACTTCTAAAGACATAGCATATTGTTGAACACGATAAGAAAAATCTGAAGATTCTTTTAAATACTTAAAAAAAGCCTTAGTTCTTTCTTTAACAGATTCATTAATATCTTCTCTAATTTTTATTTCATTATCTTCTTTAAAAATTGTAGCACTCATACCATTACCCCCTTAATACAAGGTAATATAATAGCACAAAATTAACTATTTGTCAACTAAATTGAAAGATTTATAATATTATGATAAAATTTAAGTTAGATAGGAGAGTGTAATATGGAATTAAATAAAAATATGTTTAGAGAATACGATATTAGAGGAGTATATAAGATAGATATAGACAAAGATATAGCTTATAAGATAGGAAGGGCATTTGGAACTAAATGTAGAGAATTAAATATACCTAAAACAGTAGTAGCCCATGATAATAGATTATCTTCTCCAGAGCTATCTGAAGGCCTAATTCAAGGAATCATTGATACTGGTACTAATGTCATAGATATAGGACTAGCTACTACTCCTATGTGTTACTTTGCTGCTAACTATTTAAATACTAATTGTTCAATGATGATAACAGCTTCTCATAACCCTAAAGAATATAATGGCTTTAAATTTTCTTATAA
>CACXFI010000044.1 GCA_902766875.1 uncultured Erysipelotrichaceae bacterium
CTTCTTCTCTTAAATTACCATTATCTAAATTACTTTTCACTTTTTCTATATCACTTTTATAATCAGTAGTTATAATCATATGATTACCTGCTTTAACAGCTTTAACTACAACATCATCTATATTACTAACAGCTCCCATTTCCAAATCATCAGTAATAATAATACCAGTAAATTTCAATTTATCTAATATAATATCATGTATATCAATAGATAAAGATGCTGGATTATTACTATCAATACTATTTACTACATTATGACTAACTAATATAGCCTCACACCCACTCTCTATTCCACTTATAAATGGTTTAATATCATTATTCATAATATCATCATATGTCCTATCATCAACAGAACTACCAGTATGAGTATCAATATTATTACCATATCCCGGAAAATGTTTTAAAGTATATGATACTCCAGTACCTTTACTAGCTTCTATTACTGTCTTAGCATAAACGGAAGTATTCTCACTATCCATACCCAAAGTTCTATTATACATATAATCGTTAGTGTTAGTAGAAATATCAACTACTGGAGCTAAATTTAAATTAAGTCCCAAATTAGAAAGAACATTACTTTTAGTAATAGTATCTTCTTTTATTTTATTAAATCCTCCCATTTTATATAATTCTTGAGAAGACTTAAATCTTTCTTTAGATAAATTAGGATTACTACTAACTCTAACTACTATTCCTCCTTCTTCATCTACAGCTGTTATTAAAGGAATATCACTAACCTCTTGTAACTCACTAATCATCTTTTTTACTTCTGCTTCAGTTTTATTTTTAAAATCTTTACCAAAAAAAACAAATCCTCCTAGCTTATATTTCTTAGTATCCTCTATAGCATTACTATCAGGATATCTCACCAAGAATAATTGACCTATTTTTTCATCTCTAGACATTTTTTTTAATTTATTATAAGCATCTACATAATAATCTTTAAATATACCATCATCATTATAATTAGAAGGAACAATATCATCTTCTTTTATTTTAATATCTTTATTATCTATATCCTTATCCTTAAATTTATTATTAAACCCTAATATACCTACAATTATTAATATTACTACAAATAAACTTAAATAAAACCCTTTCTTCATCTTACCACTCTCTATTCTAATTATTTTTCAAATATTCTATAGCATCATCTATATTACTAGCCTTAACTATCTTTATATCATATTTCATATCCTTCTTAACTTTAAGAGCTTCCTTATAATTACCTTCTGGAACTAATACTAAATCCATATTATCACGAACAGCTCCCATTATTTTATATTTAATACCATCTATTTCTCCTATACTACCATCTGCATCAATAGTACCAGTACCACTTATTTTTCTTCCTTTTACTATATCATCATCACTCACTAAGTCATATATTGTAAGAGCAAGCATTAAACCACCAGAAGCTCCACTTTCCCTATTTTTAAACTTAAATTTGATTTCTGGATCCAAGTCATATTCATAATTAGTAATAATAACAGCTCCTATTATTTTATTACCATCTACTTCTTGCACTTTATTACTAACTTCTATTTCTTTATCATTCCTAATTATTTTAAACTTAACATTATCCCCTATTTCTTTTTCTTTTACTATTTTTTGAACATCTTTTATATTATCTATACTAATATTATCTACTTCTAATACTATATCACCTATTTTTAAATTATTATCTATAGTAGTTCCAATTACATAACTAGTACTATTCTTAATTTTAATATCTTTACCAGCCTTATTATAAGCTACAAATATAGCATTTTGAATAGAATTATCAAGCATTATCTTATTCCTTTCTTCTATATCATAAATACTTTCATTATTTATTTGTGATTTTTCAATATCTTCCAAATCCCAATTTCTAAATATTTTAGCCACAACATAAGTAGGTATAGTAGCATCATACTGTGTAACATATAGCATATTAATACTACCCTCTATTTTCTCATTATCTACTTCTACTCTATTATTTAATTCGATAGTACCACCAGGCGCTACAACATAATATGGTAATTTTATAAAATATAAAGCACAAAATATAACTAATATACTTATATAAAAAGCATTTTCCTTAATTATCTTTTTCATTTAATCACCCGTATAATTATATGTATTAAAGAATATATTATATTATGAAAAATAAATATAAAAATATAATTATAATAATCATAACTATAATATTATTTATAGAAATAATTATTAATAATAAATTAATATATA
>CACXFI010000045.1 GCA_902766875.1 uncultured Erysipelotrichaceae bacterium
CCAGCACTTCTAGGTAATCCTCTAGATGTTGCCCATCTACCATTTCCATCTAGTATTATTCCTACATGAGTAGGTATTTTAATTTCTTCTTTCATAATATCACCAATTTAATTATAATACTAAAATTATTTTTTTTTTAAAAAAAACAAATAATTTTACATAAATAAAAAAGAAAACTGTTAATTAGTTTTCTTTATCTTCTTTGAATACTTCTTTTAATGTAGTTCCCATTGTTGCGACAGCTTGCAAATCAGATGGAACTATAATCTTAGTTGACTTTCCATCAGCTACTTTGCTTAAAGTTTCAAAGCTCTTAAGAGCTATTACAGCTTTGTCTGCTTTAGCTTCTTTTAATAGTTTTAATCCTTCAGCTTCTGCTTGTTTTAATTTAAGGATAGCTTCAGCTTCACCTTCTGCAATTCTAATTTGTGATTCTTTTTTAGCCTCTGCTCTTAAAATAGCGCTCTCTTTTTCTCCTTCTGCTATTAAGATACTAGATTTCTTTTCACCTTCGGCTTGTAATATTTTTTCTCTTCTTTCACGTTCAGCACGCATTTGTTTTTCCATAGCTTCTTGGATATCTCTAGGTGGTATAATATTTTTAACCTCAACACGATTTACCTTTATTCCCCATGGATCAGTTGCCTCATCTAGAATAGCTCTCATTTTTGAGTTAATTATATCACGAGAAGTTAATGTTTGGTCTAATTCTAATTCACCTATAATATTTCTTAAGGTAGTTGCAGTTAAAGTTTCTATTGCATTAATAGGATTTTCTACTCCATATGTATATAATTTAGCATCTGTAATTTGAAAATATACTACGGTATCTATTTGCATTGTTACATTATCTTTAGTGATAACAGGTTGTGGTGCAAAGTCTTTTACAATTTCTTTTTGAGTTACGTTATTAGCAACTCTATCTATGAATGGTATTAAGAAATGAAGACCATTATCTAGAGTTTTATGATATGAACCTAATCTTTCTACGACATACTTTTTAGCTTGTGGTACTATTTTTACACATGGGATTATAAATACTACCACTAAAATTAATACAATTGTTAATGCTGGCATAATATCACTCCTTCCACTTTTCTACTTTTAATTTTACGCCATTTATTTCAAGGATTTTTACGAAGCTACCTTCTTTTATTTCTTCGTTAGCATAAGCAGTCCAAACTTTTCCATCTACTTTCACAGCTCCTCTTCCATCTTTAGGAATAGTTTCTGTTACCCTACCTTTCATCCCTACTACTCTATCTAAATTAGTTTTTTCTTTATGTCCAAATAGTTTATTTAGAGTTTTTCTAGTTGTTATCATAAGAATAACTCCTAGTATTACAAATACTCCAAATTGAATCATTACATTATCAGTAAAGAAAGATAGAATCATAGCGACTAAACCACTAGCGACAAACCATATACTAACTAAATTAACAGTAGTTGCTTCTAAAATTCCTAAAAATACTACTATAATTAACCAAACCCAGAACATCTAATACATCTCCTTACTTTTTTTATTATACTCTTGTAATAAGTCTACGCATTCTTTGTGACTTAATTCCTTTAGATTGACAATTTCTTCTAATTTATCTTCTTTTATCCCATCATAGAAAGCTTCATCTCTAAAGCCAATATCAGTAGCATCTTCTAATTCAGATCCATAATAAACTTTACCAATATTTGCCCATACTATAGCTCCCATACACATAGGACAAGGGTACCCTGTTGCATATAATTCACAATCTGACAAATCATATGTACCTAATTTTTTACTAGCTTCTCTAATTGCATTCATTTCAGCATGACAAGTAGCATCTTGATCTTTTAATACTGAATTAGATGTTACTACTATTACTTTATCATCTTTGACTATAGCAGCACCAAAAGGTCCACCTTTACCACTATTCATATTTTTTTTAGCTTTTTCAATAGCTAAATCCATTATCTCTTTTTTTCTCATAACACTCCTTTTCTATTTAAATTATATATTAAATTATATTAATTGTAAATAAAATAAGTATAACAATTAAATAAAAAATCATAATAAGATTGAAAGGATGATATTATGGATGAAAATAAAGAATTGTTAGAATATATTTATCAAAATATTGATATGGGTATTAAGGCTTTAAATAATTTAATTAATACTATTAATGGTAAAGATAATAAGATTAAAAAAATTATTGAAGGAGAAATTAAAGGATATGAGAATTATTTAAAAGAATGTAAAAAAATAATGAAGAAATATAAGATAGAACCTAAATCTAAGGGAATAATGGCTGAGATTGGGAACTGGATGGGTACTAAGATGGAAATGATGAAAGATAATAGTGATGCTAGAATTGCTGATATGCTTACTAAAGGTTTTACTATGGGCGTTGTAGATATTACTAAAAGAATAGATAATTATAAAGGGGATGCTGATAAAGATATTTTAGGTCTAGCTAAAAAGTTATTAAAATTTAGTGAAGAGAATATAAATTTTTTGAAACCATATTTATAAAAAAGTATACATTAGTATACTTTTTCTTTATATACTTAATCTTTTCTTCTTCCAAATATCAAGATAAGTCTTAGTATTTCAAGAAGGGTTGAAGCAACACTGGCAACATAAGTCATAGCAGCTGCTGCTAAGACATGTTTCCCTTTTTTTAGTTCATTTTTATTTAAAATATTAGTATTATTTAATTCTTTTAGAGCTCTTTTGCTAGCATCTATTTCAACTGGTAAAGTTATAAGTTGGAATAATAATATAGCTACTTCTAAGATAATACCTATCCAGATAAAATTTACTAAGCCAAGGATTGAACCTAAAACAATAGCTATATATCCGGCATACGATGAAAAATTAACAATAGGAATAAGAGATGCTCTTATTCTCATGAAAACATAACCTACTTTATCTTGAATAGCATGGCCACATTCATGGCAGGCAACCGATACACTTGATATAGAAGTACCATTATAATTATCTCTAGAAAGATGTACTTCTTTAGTAGAAGGATTATAATGATCTGTTAAATATCCATTTTCTTCTACAATCTTAACATTTTTTAAATTATTTTTATCTAAAATTTTTCTAGCAGCAGAAAATCCAGTTATATTTTTTTCGGTTTTATTTTTTAAATTTTTTTTGTAAGTTGAAGTTACAAATATTTGAGCTAAAGATGTTATTATGATAGCTATAAATGTTATAGCATAAGATATAAAATAGTTATCCATATTTATCCCTTTCTTTTATATTAATTTTTATTTTTATAAGTATTAATGAATTTATCCTTTATATTTTTATTTCCCCAAACAATAACATAATATTTATCTATTTTTAATTTTTTTAAAGCGCTATATCTATGATTGCCATCTGTTAAGTAAAATTTATTATCTTTATATTCTAGTATTAATGGTGGTAAATTATAATTATTATAATCATTTTTAATTCTATCTACTACTTCATTATAATATTTTAATTCATTACCTTGTAAATGATTTTCTATTCTAACGGGAGTTATATTATCTAAATCAAATAAGATTGGTCCTAGATAGAATCTTTCTTCTAATAATAATCCATCTGCTAATGGTATATTAGGATTAGCATGATCATTATTATTATCTCTTAAAAAAGATTGAAGCCAAATATCTAGTTTATTTTCGTTGGAATATTTATTAGCTTCTTCTATAGTATATTTCATGTTAATTACCTCTTAATTATTTTAATAATTCTTTGAATATATCTAAGAAATTATCTATATCTTCTTCTTTTGTTAGATGAGACAGACTAATTCTAATGGTATTACTAGCTAGATTTTCATCATTAGTTATAGCTAGAACACTTTTAGAAGGACTACTACCTAGAGAACAAGCTGTTGTTGTAGATAAATATATTTCTTTTTTTTCTAATTCTTGTAATATTTTTTTAGTATCTTTATTAACTAGACTAATATTTAGAGTATTAGGTATTGAATATTCTGGACTATTTATATGGATACAATTAATATTTTTGAATTCTTGTCTTAATTTATCATTTAATTTTTTTATGTAGGTAGATCTTTCTTTTAGATTAGTGGTAGCTAATTCAAAAGCTTTAGATAAGGCTATTACATTAGCTGTTACTGGGGTACCACTTCTATAGATAGTTGTACTTTTACCTCCATGTATTAATGGTGTTATTTTTATATCATTAGTATTTATTAAGGCTCCAAACCCATTTAATCCAAAGAATTTATGAGGAGCAAAGGTTATGAAATCTACTCCAGTATAATCTATATCCACCTTTCCTATGGCTTGAGTAGCATCTGTGTGAAAGATACAATCAGGATAGTTATCTACTATCTTTTTTATTTCTTGTATAGGTTGAATAGTACCTAATTCTGAGTCAACAGCACAGATACTTACTAATATAGTTTTATCATCAATAGTATTTTTTAATATATCTAAATCTATTATTCCTTCTTTAGTTAGAGGGATAATTTCTATATCATAACCATGAGATGCTAGATAGTTACATGGAGCTATGATACTAGAGTGTTCTACTGCTGATATTATTATTTTGTTACCAATATTTTTTCTTGATTCTGCTATTCCTTTTAAGACTAAGTTATTAGATTCTGATGAACCACTAGTATAAATAATATTTTCTTTATTTGTTTTAAAAAATTTAGCTACTATCTCTGATGATTTATCTATTTCTTCTTTAGCTAATACTCCTAAGTGATGACTACTATTAGGATTAGCTGTATATTTTTTTGTTGCTTCTACAAATGTATCTAATACTCTATCATCTACTGGAGTATTAGCTGCATAATCTAAATATATCATTATAATTACCTCCTAAAAATTTAACATTAACCAATCTGGTTTAAAGATTAGTAATATTCCCATTAATATCATTATAATAGCACTTATTAGTGTACATAATTTATTATATTTATTTGTTATACCTGTAGCTTCTACAGCTATCATGGATATAGTAAATACTACCATATCATCTATCATATAGAAGAAGATATAAATTAGTAAATATATTATTCTTGTTATTCCTTCTACATTGTTAATAGTTAATATTTCTGTAAATATTAAAGGAAAACCTAGAGAACAAGCTAGTTCTATTAGATTTACTGATGCTGCTAAGATAATTATACCTACTAAGGATAGGATAAAACTTTTACTATTTATTATTTTTTTCATTCTAGTTATTATTTTTTTCCTTTTTTTGTCATCAACTACAGTGCAACCAGCTTCTTCTTTTCTTATTTTAAAATATTTTCTTAAATTAAAGATTCCTGCTACTAAGATAAATATGGC
>CACXFI010000046.1 GCA_902766875.1 uncultured Erysipelotrichaceae bacterium
ATATCCAGAAGGAAGTGGATCTTTTAGAAAGATGCCTGTTTATTTACCTAATTCTGGAGTACCTACGTCTGAGCCTGATTTTATTTTCAAAGAAGTTTATGATTTAGATCCAAAATTTAAAAAATTATTAGAAGTTGGAAAAGATATAAAAGATAATAATTTGGGTGGAGAATTTATAATAGATTATATTAATGAATGTTTAAAATTAAAGTGTGAACTAATTAGAATACATCCATTTATGGATGGTAACGGTAGAGTTATGAGAGCTTTAACTAATATATTATTTAAGGAAGCAGGTCTTCCTCCTGTGTATGTTAAAGCTAGTCAAAGAAAAATATATGAAAAGGCTATGAATAAAGCTATTGTAAATAATGATTATACTAATATAAATAATTTCTATTACTATAGGATATGTGATTCTATATATACTTTAGATATTGAAGGTAGAAAAAAAGCTAATGCTAGCAATAATGTATTAAATGGTGATATTAGTAATAATAAACTGAAAAAATAAAAAATATTAATATATATTAATAAATAAGAAATAATAAATAAATATTATTTCTTTTATTTTTATATAAAATAATGTATAATTATTATGAAAGAGGGATAATTATGGAGATTAGAAATGTTAAGGGAACTATTGATTATTTACCTGAAGAAGAAATGATTAAGAAATATGTTAATGATATATTAAAAAATACATTTGAAGATTATGGCTATTTACCTATAGAAACACCTATATTATGTTATTATGATATGTTAATAGGTAAATATGATTCTAATAATGATTTAGTTAAAGAAATATATAAAGTTAGTGATCAAGGGAATAGAGAGTTAGGGCTTAGATATGATTTAACAGTACCTTTTGCCAAGTTTATAGCTTTAAATAAGAATAAGATTAGTATTCCTTTTAAGAGATATGAAATTAGTAAAGTGTTTAGAGATGGTCCTATTAAATTAGGAAGAGATAGAGAATTTACTCAATGTGATGTGGATGTTGTTGGTATTAAAGGAGAATATATTGAAGCTGAATGTATGGATTTATATGTTAAGGCCTTTAATAAGATGAATATTAATATAGAGATTAGATATAATAGTAGAAATTTACTTAGGGGATTAATACTAGATTGTGATGTTAAAGAAAAGGATGTTAATAAAGTTATTACTATTGTAGATAAAATGAATAAGTTATCTAAAGATGAATTATATAAAGCATTTAATGATATCGGTGTTAGTGATGATAAGATAGATAATCTATTTAAATTATTTAGCTTAAATTTAGATAAATTAAATGATAAATATAAAGATAGTGATAATGAATTAATAAGTATTGGTATTAAAGAAGTATCTAATTTAAATAAATATTTAAAAGAATTAGAAATAGATAAGTATTGTGTCTTTGATAGTACTCTAGCTAGAGGTCAAGATTATTATACTGGTATTGTATGTGAAGTATTTGATAAAGATAAATATGTAACTTCTAGTATTGGTGGTGGTGGAAGATATGATAATATGATTACTAATTATATTGATGATGGTAATATATATCCTGCTATGGGTATTAGTTTTGGATTATCTTCTATATATGAAATACTTAAGAATAAGAAAGTATTTGATAATAATAATTTAATAGATTTATATATTGTACCTATGGATACAGAAATAGATTCTTTGAAATTAGCATCTAAGCTTAGAGAAAAAGGATTAAGAGTATTAGTAGAATTAAATAAAAGAAGAGTAGGTAAATGTTTAGATTGGGCTAATAGAAATAATATTCCTTATGTTATAGTGTTAGGTGAAAATGAAATAATGAGTGGTAAATTAGAAATAAGGGATATGGTTAATTCTAGAAATATAGAATCTAATATTGATGATGTAGAAGATATTATTAAATTAATTGGTTTTTAAAAGAAACATATTAGTGTTTCTTTTTTTATTTAGTCATATAATTATATAGAAGGTGAATTATGGATAAGATAGATGAATTTAAGAATTTTGTTAAAGATAATAATTATTTAGTAGATTATGTTAGGGATAAGAAAAAAACTTGGCAAGAATTATATGAATTGTATGATATGTATGGTGAAGATAAAAGTATATGGAATAATTATTTGAAAGATAATAATATAAATGATAGGCATAGAAATAGTTTTAATGAATTATTTGATATGGCTAAAAATATTGATGTAGATAAACTTCAAAATGGTATTACTTCTTTACAGAAAGCTATTAGTTTGTTTGGAGATTTATTTATAAATAATAATAGTAATGATGATAATGCTTATCAACCTAGGCCAATATATAGAAGGTTTGATGATTAATGATAATTGATTTACAAAATAAAATATATAGTGATAGTAATTTAAAAAGATTTTTATATGAAGAATCTTATTGGTATAAATATTTAAATAGGGATTATAGATATTTTGATAGTTTTATTAAAAATATGAAAAATAAATATAGTTTAAATACAAGTGATAAATTAAATAAAATGTTAAATAATATAGGGATGATACAGACTTTTTTAAATATATTAAAATAACATTATCTGTTTTGATAATGTTTATTATTATTTTTTGTAAAATAATTGTAAATTTTTGTAAAAGTATGATATACTTATATAAAATAGGGGGATTGTTTTAGGAGGATTTTATGAATTTAATTACTAATTTATTATTAATAGGGGATATGGAAAATTATTTTGGTTATTTAAAAGATCATCCTTTATATATTGTTATAGCCGTTGTTGTTTTAATGATAATGACCTTTGTTATTGTTAAAGTTACTTCTAAGAGTAAGAAAAATGATGGATATGATTCAAATGGATATTATAGTCAAAATAATGAACTTATGAATTATAATCAAAATGTTAATAATGATGAAAATATTAATAATATGGCTACTACTTATGTTAATAATGAAACTCAAGTGGATGTTCAAAATAATAACATAGATAATCAAAATAATAACATTAATAATAGTTCTGATAATAGTTTAGATGTTAAAGGGACTACAGAAAATCTTAATAGTGAAGTTAATACTATTGTTTCTAATGATAATACTAGTGTTAATGTAGACAATAATGTTAATGATAATATAAATGATTCAGAAGTTATTAATCAAGAAAAAACAAATAATGAATCTGTAGTTTTTGATAATAATGCTCAGCCTTCTAAGATTGATATAGATAATATAATAGATTCTATTCCTGATAAAGATAGTATTAATGATGTTAATGTTATAAATAATGTTTCTAATTTGGGTTCAGGTGATGTTGAGAATCAAAAAATTAATATAGATAATATAATAGATTCTATTCCAAATAATGATGAATTAAAAAATAGTGATAATAATCAAACTGATGTTTTGAAAAATAATCTTGAATCATCACAAGAAATATTAAGTACTAATCCTACTTCAGAGGTATCTGCAGTAGAGATGTCACAGGAAGTAAAAGTAGAAGAACCTGTTGTAAATACATTAAATGAGGTAACTCCTGTTATGGAAGTATCACAAGAGTTAGAAGAAGAAAAATTAGATGTTAATCCTACTCCTGAGATAACTCCAGTAGAGATGTCACAGGAAGTAAAAGTAGAAGAACCTATTGTAAATACATTAAATGAGTTAAGTCCTGTTATGGAAGCATCACAAGAAGTAAAAGAAG
>CACXFI010000047.1 GCA_902766875.1 uncultured Erysipelotrichaceae bacterium
GAATGTAAAAATCTAAATTATACAGTAAGTAAAAACAAAAAAAATACTACTGATAAATTAAAATTAAATAAATATTGTAAAGCATGTCAAAAGACTACTGAACATACAGAAAAGAAATAGTAAGGATTTGATTAAATGATAAATGTAAATGATTTTAAAACAGGATTAACTATTAACTATGATGGAAATTTATACCAAGTATTAGAATTTCAACACGTAAAACCAGGTAAAGGAGCTGCTATAGTTAAAGCTAAATTAAAAAATTTAAGAACAGGATCTATTGCTGAATACTCTTTTAATGCAGGAATAAAAGTTCCAACAGCTCATGTGAGTAAAACAACAATGCAATACTTATATAACACAGGAGATTCATATAGTTTTATGAATATGGAAACATATGAACAAGTAGATATTAACAAGAGTCAAATTGAAAACGAAGTTAAATATCTAAAAGAAGGATTAGAAGTAGTATTAATATTCTTCGAAAATGAAATGCTAGGTATAGAACTTCCTGAAAAAATAGATTATAAAATAACAAACACAGAACCTGCTATAAAAGGGAACACTGCAACTAACGCAACTAAAGATGCAATTATAGAAACAGGCATGTTAGTAAAAGTTCCACTATTTATAGAAGAAGGGGAAGAAATAATTGTAAGCACCAAAGATGGTAAATATGTATCAAGAAAATAAAAGTTGACTTATAAGTTAACTTTTTTTCTTATTCACTTGACTTTTATAGCATATTATGTTAACATATAAAACCAATAAAGTTTATTTATTGAGAGGGTGATTGGTTTGAAAGGTTTAATAAAATTCTTAGTTTTAGCATTAGTAGTAGTAGGTATCGGCCTAGTACTTAGAAATGTTATATTAAAAAGTAAAAATAATAATGATACATTTATAGATAATAAGAAAGACGGAAAATATTATCAAGTAACAGTATCATTATTAGATAAAGAAACAGAAAAATATATAAGTGGATCAGTATTATCTGTAGAAACAGAAAAAGGTAAAGTTATAGAAAAATGGACTACAAAAGATAAAGAATATATTATAAGCAATTTATCTAAAGGGAAATATATCTTAAAACAAATTAGTGCTCCAGAAGGATATAACTATAATGAAGATGATACTGAATTTACAATAACTGACAAAAATTTAAAATTAGTTATGTATAATGCTCCTAGTAGCGAAAATACTACTAACACTGAAAATAATAATTCAAATAATAATGGTAATAATGAAAATACTAATACTAATGAAAATGTAGGTGTAGTTGATACATTATCATTAAAAAATCCATTAGCAACAATATTTGGAGGATTAGTAGTACTAGCAGGTGCTATGTTATTATTATTTAACAGAAAATTATTAAATATAAAATAAAATATAAAATAATATAATAAATAGTTATCAATTTTTAAAATTTGATAACTATTTTTTTAAAAAATATTATATAATAATTATGGAGGTAATTATGGAAAAATCAAATCAAGCTGAACAAGCTAAAACTGTTATTTCAGATATTAGAACATACAATATTTTAACAAAAAATGAAAATTATAAGGAAAGATTATATGAAGCATATGAATATATCAAAGAAAGAGGCTTTGATACTTATGAAAAATTCTCAACTGCAACTGATAATAAGGTGGGTGCTTTTACATATACAGAAATAACTATATTTGATAGATTAAAAAATGATGAATATAGAGAAACAATAGCAAATGCACCATTTATCATAGATACTTTAACACAAAAAGCAATTGATAATCCCCAATATGGAGATACTTTAGCTAGTTGGGGAACATTAGGTGAAACACCTTTTAGACAAAAACTTATTGATAGTGGGGATATCATTCATGGCTTAACAGAATCAGAAATTCAAAGAAAATTTTCAAGATAAGATTAATTCTTATCTTTTTTTGTTACTATTTGTAATACAAAAAAAATACTCTATCCGTATATCACCTAATAATATTTATTAGGTGATAATATGAACTATACTAGTGGACTTAGTAATAAAGAAGTAGTTAATAATAGACGTAAATATGGAACTAATAGTATTACTAAACTAGAAAAAGATTCATTATTTAAATTATTTATAGAGACTTTAGGAGATCCTATTATTAAAATATTATTAATTGCACTAGCTGTAAAAACTATTTTTCTATTTAAAGATTTTGATTGGTATGAAACAATAGGCATAGTACTAGCTATCTTAATATCTAGCCTAATATCTACTATATCAGAATATGGTAGTGCCAAAGCTTTTGAAAGCTTAGAAAAAGAATATTCTAAAATAAAAGTAAAAGTTTTTAGAGAATCTAAAATACAAGAAATAAATATAGATGAAGTAGTTATTAATGATATATTAATCCTAGAAAGTGGAGATAAAATAGGAGCAGATGGTACCATTATAGATGGCAATATCTATATAGATGAATCATCCATGAATGGAGAAACTATCGAAAAACATAAAAAAACAAATGAAATAGTATATAGAGGAACAATAGTCACTAGTGGAAATGCTAAAGTATTAGTAACTAAAATAGGAGATAATACCCTATATGGTAAACTTGCCTTAGAAATTCAAGAAAAAAAACAACCATCACCATTAAAAATAAGATTAACTTCTCTAGCTAAAACAATAAGTAAAATAGGATATATAGGAGCAATTCTAGTAATTATATCCTATTTATTCTCTAAAATAGTTATAGATAATAATTTCAATATGAATATGATTATAACTACTTTTAAAAACTTTAGATTATTGTCAGGTTATATATTACATGCCTTAACTCTAGGAGTAACCATTTTAGTAGTATCAGTACCAGAAGGATTACCCATGATGATTACTTTAGTTTTATCATCTAATATGAGAAGAATGTTAAAAAACAATGTCTTAGTAAGAAAACTAGTAGGGATAGAAACATCAGGTAGTATTAATATCTTATTTACAGATAAAACAGGAACTCTTACTAAAGGAAAATTAGAAGTAGTAGAATTAATGCTAGGAAATAGTAAAACCTATAATAATATTTTAGAAATAAATAATAATAAATATAAAGATATAATAACTAAATCTTTAGTTTATAATAATGATAGTTATTATGATAAAATATTAGATAAAATAATAGGAGGAAATACTACAGATAGAGCACTCTTAAATTTCATAAAACAAAATCCTAATAATAATATAAGAGTAATAAACAAGAAAAATTTTAATAGTAATAATAAATATTCATCATGTATTATAGAAGAAAATAATAATAAATTAATGTTAATAAAAGGAGCACCTGAAAAATTATTAAAATATTGTAATACTTATTATGATGAATATGGTAATAAAAACATAATTAAAGATATATCTAAAATAGAAAGTATTATTAATAATAAATCAAAACAAGGAATAAGAGTAATCTTATTAACAACCTCTAATCCTATTTATAAAGATGAATTTAAAAATCTAACTTTAGTAGGAATAATATCTATAAAAGATGAAGTAAGAGAAGAAGTAAAAGAAGCTATAAAATTAGTTAATAATGCTAAAATAAATACTATTATGATTACTGGAGATAATAAAGAAACAGCTGTTTCTATTGCAAAAGAAATAAATCTCATAACAAGTAATAATGATATAATCTTAACAAGTGATGAATTAAACAAATTAACAGATATAGAATTACAAAAAATATTACCTAAAATAAAAGTAATAGCAAGATCTCTCCCTCAAGATAAAAGTAGATTAGTAAAAGTATGCCAAGATATGAATTTAGTAGTAGGAATGACTGGAGATGGAGTAAATGATGCTCCAGCTTTAAAAAAATCAGATGTTGGCTTTGCTATGGGTAGTGGTACTGATATAGCAAAAGAGGCTAGTGACATTGTAATATTAGATAATAATTTTATGTCTATTACTAAAGCTATATTATATGGAAGAACCATTTTTAAAAGTATAAGAAAATTTATAATATTTCAATTAACTATAAATATATGCGCTGTAAGTATATCTATTATAGGACCATTTATAAAAATAGATACACCAGTAACAGTAATCCAAATGTTATGGATAAACATGGTAATGGATACCTTAGCAGGCTTAGCTTTCTCTTATGAACCACCATTATTAGAATATATGAAAGAATCTCCAAAAAGTAAAAAAGAACAAATATTAAATAAATATATGTTAAATGAAATATTAATAACAGGTATCTATTCTAGTATATTATGTATATTTTTCTTAAAATCTAGTTTAATTATAAATATTTATAAAGATAATAATCATTTAATGTCATCTTTCTTTGGACTATTTATCTTTATAGGTATATTTAATAGCTTAAATGCTAGAACAACTAGATTAAATTTAATTAAAAATATAAATAAAAATAAAGTATTTATCTTTATAATACTAATGATATCTATTATTCAAATAATAATGATATATTATGGAGGAACTATATTTAGAACCATACCTATTACTAAATATGAATTTATAATAATGATTTTATTAGCTAGTACTGTAGTTCCTTTAGACTTATTAAGAAAAATAATATTAAAACTTAAAAATAAAGAAATATCTATTTAAATATTTCTTTATTTTTATTATTTCATATGTTATAATTTTATTATCATAGATAAGGCCTATGAAATAGGGAAGGAGTAAATTAATGAAAGAAAAAAGTCTTAGAGGGATATTGGTTGGAACAATAGTTTTAGTGTTTTTAATAGCATTAATTGGCACTAAAAGTATAAATAATACATATGCTATTGATAATAACGAATTTAATAATATTGATGGCGTAGAAGTAGGAGTTGTTTCCCAAAATGGTAAAACTCCAGGAGATCTAGTGTTTTTAAAATTAAAATTAGATAGATCTAGATATACTGACAATGTAGTCTTAACATTCCAAGAATTAGAGGGAGATAAAAAATATTCAGTTTTTGTAAATGAGGTAGATACAACAAGGGGAGAACCACATTTTATTATTCCACTTAAAGTTAATAAATCTTCAACTTACGTGCTTACAGAAATAAAAGTTCATGATATTAATAATCCAAATAGTGGATATATTTTCCCAGTATCAGATCATCTTGCTGAAGGAACAGCAATCACTTTTCAAGTGGTTTTCCCAGCAGATAGCAAGACTCCAGATGAATTTATAGATGCTATAAATTTAAATTCATTTCGTTTAAGAGATAATGTAATATACTATGATTTAAACGAAAAACCAGGAGTAAAAATTGACTATGATGGTTATTATGTAAGCGCAAGTTTAGTTTTAACAAGTAAAGACGGAAGCTTTTTACGCTCGGCATCAATTAGTGATTTAGATACTGATAATCCGTATTTTGAGTTACCTAATGTAATTTCTGGTAAATATGATGTTTCTTCAATAACACTATGTTCAGTACAACTTTATTGTAAAACATTTACTGAAAATCCAGATGGCACTTCATTTGGAACTTTAGAAGTACTAAGATATAATGAAAGTGCTAGTATAGAACTAACTGCTATAAACTTAAATACTAATGATGTAAAACCCGGTAATAGGGTAGAAGTAGATGTCAATGCTAATGATAGTATCAGTAGTGCATTATTAGTATTCTATAACAAAGATACTAACAAAACATTCTCAGCTTACGTTAAAAATATCAGAGGTAACGGATATTTCATTTTACCATCAACGGTAGAAGCTGGTAATTACAGATTGCAAAATATAGTTATTAAGAATTCAAATGGTGCATCTCAATCTACAACTGTACCTGAATTTGAAGGTAATAGTTATACAGATGATAAAGGCGTTTTCTACGAAAATATGGAACTTTCAGTAAAAGAAGATACTTTAGATAGTAAGGATAGTCTAGTATTTAATAACGAAGAATATGATGATTTAATTAACAAAAAAATAGAATCATTATCAGATACAGCTGTTATTACTGTAATATGTGATAATGCTCCATTAGTTAGATCAACATTATTTAAGAAAATAGCTAATACTAGAAAAACTCTAATATTACAATATGGAGATTCTGAGTGGGTATTTAATGGTACAGATATAGTTGATCCTAAATATATAGATGTATCAATGTTGATTAGTTCGATTAAAAATAGCAGTGAATTTGGAAATAGTAATATATCTAATTTAATATCAGAAGAGGATACTTCAATATTAAGTTTTGCTAACAATGGTACATTACCTGGTAAAGCATTAATAAGATTAAATTCTGTAGAATTAGATAGCAAGTTTGGAAATAGAGATATATTTGTATATTACTATAATACTGAAGAAGATAAATTATTCAAAATAGCTTTAGAAGTACAAAAGATAGAAGGATATTATGAATTCTATATTAATCATAACTCTGATTATGTATTAAGCACAAAAGAATTAGAAGGAGATTATGTAGTAGAAAATCGTGAATTATTAGATTTAAATTCTTCTTTAGATATAAAAGGAAATAATAAA
>CACXFI010000048.1 GCA_902766875.1 uncultured Erysipelotrichaceae bacterium
CCTATAACACTAGTAGTATTACCTAGTTTTTCATATCCAACAAAAGTACTTTCTTCTTTAAAATTCATTAAGGCTTCATTTTGAAGATTCATACTGTCTTCGTGTTTTCTTTTAGTACGAGCCATTTCCTTTTGCATATCCATATGTTTTTTAAATCCCTCCATATCTACATTAAAGCCTCTTTCTTCGGCACATTCTTTTGTTAATTCAACGGGATATCCATAAGTATCATATAATTTGAAAGCATCTTTTCCTTTAATTATTTTATCCTTAGAATTATTAAATATTTCTTCTAGTTTTTTTTCACCTTCTGATAGGGTTTTTTCAAATAGTTTTACTTCTTTAGCTATTTGTTCTTTTACTAGTTCTTTAGTACTTGTTAGATAAGGATAAGTGTTTTTATAATTATCTACAACTATATCTACTATAGTAGTTAATGATTTGGGATCTATATTTATTTTTTTAGAATATCTAACAGCTCTTCTTAATAGTCTTCTAATTACATAACCTCTTCCAGTATTTTCAAATACTGCTCCATCTGAAATAGCAAAAGTTAAGGTTCTTAAGTGATCTGCTATTACTTTAAATTCCATTTGCCCTTGATATGGTATATTAGCTAATTCTGATATTTTATCCATAATTGGCATAAATAGATCTGTTTCATAGTTAGTTTTGGTTTCTTGCATAATACAAGCCATTCTTTCTACACCCATACCAGTATCTATATTTTTACTTGGTAATTCTTCGTAGTCTTTTCTGTCTACTCCATCTTTAGCATTGTATTGACTAAAGACATTATTCCATATTTCTATATATCTATCATTTTCTATTTCTTCTTGTAATAATCTTATACCTATTTTATCTTTATCATATGATTCTCCTCTATCATAAAATATTTCACTATCAGGTCCACTTGGCCCTTCTCCTATTTCCCAGAAGTTTCCTTCTAATTTTATGATATGAGATTCTTCTACTCCTAATTTAGTCCAAATATCATAAGCTTCTTTATCATCTGGATAGACAGTTATATATAATTTGTTTTTATCAAAATTAAAATATTTATCACTAGTTAATAATTCCCAAGCCCATGTTAAGGCTTCTTCTTTAAAATAATCTCCTATAGAAAAGTTACCTAGCATTTGAAAGAAAGTGTGATGTCTGGCAGTTTTGCCTACTTCTTCGATATCACCTGTTCTTATACACTTTTGACAACTTACTAGTCTTTTATTATTTGGGATAACACTTCCATCAAAATATTTTTTTAATGGTGTTACTCCTGCGTTTACCCATAATAATGATGGGTCATCTTTAGGAATTAGGGAACTACTTTCAATAATAGTATGTCCTTTTTCTTCAAAGAATTTTAAATATGTGTTTATTATTTCTTCACCTTTTAATTTTTTCATACTTTTTCCCCTTTTCTATTATATTAGACACTTTTTCTACTACTTCTTTAATAGTTAAATTAGTACTATCTATATATATTTGATCTTCTGTTCTAGTTAGGGAGCCTACTTCTTTATGCATATCATTATAATCTCTTTTTTTAATATTATCTAATATTTCATCATAGGTCATATTTATCTTTTTTTCTTGATATTCTTTAAATCTTCTTTTTGCTCTTTCTTCTAGTGAGGCATCTAGATAGAATTTATATTTAGCATCTGGAAATACTATGGTAGTAATATCTCTTCCTTCCATGACAACGTTTTTCCCTACAGCTAGTTTTCTTTGGGCTTTAACTAGATTTTCTCTTACTTTTACGATACTAGATATAGGAGATACGATACTTGTTACTTCTTTACTTCTTATATCTTTAGTTACATCTTTACCATCTAGTAATACTTTACCACTATCTAATAATTCTATATTAATATTCTTTGATATTTCTGATATTTTATCTTCTTCTTTTATATCAATATTTTCTTGTAATGATTTTAAAGCTACGCATCTATACATAGCTCCTGTATCGATATTTAATAAATTAAACCTTTCTGATAGAGCTTTAGCTAGTGTACCTTTACCGCTTCCTGCTGGTCCATCTATTGCAACTACATATGACATAATTATCCCTCCAATACAATATGTATTATAGCATATAAATAAATAAAATACTAGATGTCATTAATCTAGTATTTTACTTTAGTCAAAGTTCATTGGTTTACCTGGTTTTAATTTTAATGAAAGGGTTTTACCACCTATATCATTAGAATAAATTTTTTTATTAGCTACTACTTCATTTAATAAATTTTTAACATTTTTAGTTTTACCTGGAGTAGATTCTACATTTCTAATAAATTCTTCTCCTTTATCATAATGTTTATTTGTAAAATAGATTCTTGCTATTTTTAGTTTTATTATATCTGTTTCTTCTCTATTTAGGCCTAAACATAAACAAGATTCTTCTACATTTAATTCTGATTGTTCAATATAATCTAAAATTTCATCTAAATCATCTATAGTGTATTCTTGTTCATGTTCTTTATTATAACGAGCTTCTTCTAAGATATTTTGATAATTTTCTTTTGTTTTACCTGTAGCAAGACCTACTGCTATTATTAGATAATCTAACCCAAAATCTGGAAAAAGTTCTCCTAATCTTTGATAAACATAAGCTTCTGGTTCTTTTTCACCTTGTAATATTTTTAAATAAGAACGTCTTGCTTCATCGTAATCACCATTTTGATATGATGTTTCTGCTATATTATCTAATACTTTTAAATCTATATTTTTATATTCTGGATTTTTTCTTCTAATTACTATTCTTTCTTTGTTATCTATATTTATAGTAAATACTGACATATTTTCATATGTTTCTTGATAACATTTTAATAAATATATTAAATCTTTAGTTATTACTTTTGATAATGGTTCTAGGATACTTATTCCTTTAAAATTAGAATATATTAAATCAAAATACGATTTAGAAGCTAATTTTTTTAATTCTTGATAATTATTTTCTAAATAATAATATTCATCAAAATTAATTATATTATTTTTCATATTATTCGCCCCTTTAATAATGACAAATATGATAACATATTATAATTAAAATTGCAAATTAGTTTATATTTTTTTAAATATATGTTAAAATTATGTTGGTGATAGTATGTTAAGATTTAGAAAAGCAATACTTTTAATACATGGTTTTGCTGGTGGTAATTGGGATTATGGAGATTTAAGTAATGAACTTCAATTATATTTGGATTTTGATGTTTATACTTTTACGTTACCTGGTCATGATAAATCTGTTATATCTGGAGTTACTTATGAAGAATGGATAGATTCTGCTTGTTTTCAAGTAGATAGATTAATTAAATATGGTTATAAGAAAATATATGTTGTAGGTCATTCTATGGGTGGTGTTATAGCTAGCTATTTAGCTACTAGATATAAAGAAATTAAAAAGGTTGTATTGGCAGCCCCTGCTTTTAGATATTTATCTTTTGATGGAGAAAAAATTGATTTAAATGGGATTGGTAATAGTATTAAGAAGACTCCTAAATTAATTAAAGCTTATTCTTTAGAAGAGGTAATTGCAAGAGCTTTTAAAATGTCATTACCTGCTTCATTAGAATTTTCTAAACTTGTAAAAAATCATCATAATGATCCTAAGAATATAGAATGTCCTATTATGATTATACAAGGATTAAATGATGATATGGTTCCTGTAGATAGTTCTAAATATGTGTATAATAATGTTAAATCTAATATTAAAAAAATTATCTATATTAAAGGAGTTACTCATGATATATTTCAAAGTGATAGAAAAGAAGAAATATATGAATTAGTTATAAGATTTTTTAGAGATAAATATATTAAAGATAATAATACAGAAAAGACAATCTAATGATTGTCTTTTAAATTTAAATGATTATAACAAATATCAAATACTTCTAAGAATTTATTTATTTCTTCTTCTGTTGTTAAATAAGATAAACTTATTCTAAGAGAATTAGATGCTCTATCTCTATCTTTAGTTACAGCATAGACAGAATCTGATATACCTCCAGTAGAACATGCACTTTTAGTAGATATATATATATCATATTCTTCTAGAGCATGAATAAATGTTTCTGATTTAATACCAGTAATACTAAAATTAATAATATGTGGTATAGAATTATTAGTACTATTTATTTTTACTTTAGGATAAGTATTTAATTTATCTATAA
>CACXFI010000049.1 GCA_902766875.1 uncultured Erysipelotrichaceae bacterium
AGCATTTACTGCTAATACTTTCATTTTTTCACCTCGTTTTTATTATATCAAAAAAGTTTTGTTTTAGAAAGATATTTTGTTGTTTTTATGTATTATATAAGAAAAACACAGTTTTTTATCTGTGTTTATACATTATTATTCACTTAATTCTGCTTGGACAAATGGAACTAATTGTTTTTTTCTTGATACTAGATTTGGTATAAATATACCTTGTTCCATTTCTTCTTTGTTAAATACTTTTTTTAGTGTATTTTCAGAATTATCACTATAGAAGACATATGATCCATTAGTTAAAATATCAGTTGCTAAGAAGGCATTTAAAGCATAATCGCTTTCTTTAGCGATATTATTTAATCTATCTACTAATTCTTCTTTTCTTTCCATCATTTCATCTACACCAACAGTAAAGAATTGGCTTAAACAATACTTAGTATTTCCAGCTGGGTAAATTTTGAAATCTGTAGTCAATATATCATCTATTGTTTTTCCTTTGATTGAAGTACTAGCTTTTAACATATCCATACCATACTTTTCATAGTCTACCTTAGCTAGTTTAGATAGTTCCAATACTGCTTCTTTATCTTTTTCTGTTGTTGTTGGGCTAGTTAAGATTAGGGTATCTGATAATATACCTGATAACATTAGTCCTGCTATATCTTGTGGTACTTTTACATTATAATCTTTATACATAAAGTAGATAATAGTATTACTACTTCCGTATGGTTTTGTTGTTATATCTATAGCAGCACCTGTTTGTAATGATGATGCTATATTATGATGATCTACTATTTCTAATATTTCAGCTTCATCTAATCCATTAGCACTTTGATCAGAACCATTATGGTCTACTAATATTACTTGTTTCTTATTATCGTAAGCGATGTCAGAATACCTAATAATACCTAAACATTTATCATAATTATCTAATACTGGATAATAACTAAATCTTGTTTTATTGGCTACTTTTACAAATTCACTTAAGTATTCGTTTTCATTTATACATAATACTTTATCATTATTCATAATAGTTATAACTTTATTACAGATATTAAATCTTCTAGCTACTTCTAATGTTCCTTCTTTTAAACTGATTATGTTTACTTTATTTTCTTTAGCTAAATTTAATAATTCTTGTTTTACTTTATGTCCTCCAGTAATTACGAGTAATTTGGCTTTTTGATTAATAGCATATTCTATAATATCATGTCTATCTCCTACGATAAGAATTCTATCTTTTAAAGGAAATTTTTTAATAATAGTGTCAGAATTAAAGGCTGCTACTTGGACTTTCCCTTTGATTTCATCATTATATTTTAATACTTCAGTACCATTTAATGAAGATATTATATTATCATAATTAGTATCTACTTCAGAATAGTTATTAGAAAATTCTGATTTAGCTATATCTTTCATACTGATTATACCTAGTAATTTTTTATTATCATCTACTACTGGTACTTTACTAATACCTACTTCTGCCATATAATTATAGGCATTATAAATAGAGTCAGTATATTTTACTACATAGTTTTTGCTATAATCTAAATCCTTTACTTTTATTTTAACATCAGATATTAAAGTTGGTTCTTTTACCTTAAAATAATTTAAAACGTATTTTGTTTCATCATTTATTGGTGTTAAAATAGTTGGAATAGTATTATATCCTAGTTTATTTTTTAAATATGATAGTGATAGAGAAGCTGCTACACTATCTGTATCTGGAGTTTTATGTCCAAATATATAAATTGGTTTTTTATTTTTCATTTTTTCACTTCCGTTTCTTTGTTAATTATATCATTTACTTTTATTTATGTAAAGTTGTTAAAATAGGTAATTTAAGATATTTGTTGTTTAAATTATTGTAAATATTGTCGATTAATGTTATAATCTTAGTAATAGATAAAATAAAAATGAAGGATGTGGTAATATGGCTAAAAAAGCTAAAAGAGTTAGAAAAAAAATTAGTAAGCAAAAGGTGTTTTGGGCAATTAGTATTGCGTTTTTATTCTCTTGCTGTGTTTTCTATGGAGGTAGATTAATATATTACTATAATAAATTTAAAGTTAAAGCTGAAGAAGTAACAACTTTATATCAAGATGTTATTAATAGTAATTATAATGATAAAACAGTTAATAATATAGGTGGTACTTATTATTTTACTGGTAGTGATGTTAATAATTATGTGTTGTATTCTAATATTTTATTTAGAATTGTTAAACTAAACGAAGACGAGAGTGTTACTTTAATTACTGATAAAGTAGTTGGTGATTTAGCTATCGGAGAAGATAAAAAATTTACTGAGTCATATATATTTAATTGGCTAAATGATACTAAAGAAGATAATACTGGTATTTTTGTTAATGTTTTAAATAATAGAAGTAAATTTTTAGATGTAAGTAGTACTTGCTTAGACGCTGTAGATAAGGCTAGCAATAAGAAATGTAAAGATGTTAATAACGATAATTATGTTACTTTATTATCACTTACTGACTATATTAATACTGGTAATGTAGATAGTTTTATTAATAATGGGGAATATTTTTATTTGAGTAATAATAATAGTGAAAATGATGCTTGGTTTGTAAGCGATGCTGGTAAAGTTGGAACTAACGATGGAACTGATGTATATGGAATTAGACCTGTTATTACTCTTAGAAGTGGCACTAGTATAATTAGTGGTGATGGTAGTAAGGATAAACCTTATATAATTGAAAAAGAGTTTGGACCATTTGGTGGATATGTTAAATTAGGAGAAGATACATGGAGAATATATCAATTTGATGATAATGAATATAAATTAATGTTAGATAATTATTTGATGGTTGATAGTGAAAAATATGAAAGTGA
>CACXFI010000050.1 GCA_902766875.1 uncultured Erysipelotrichaceae bacterium
AAAATAAAGAAAATACAAATGCTCTATGTAAATATAGCAAAAAAAATGGAACAAATAGTACAGGAACAGTATTAAGAAATAAATTAAGATATGATGTATCTATGTGCAAAATAAATAATAATACATATACAGATACAATAAACGGAAATAGATGTTTTGTAAACGGAAATGATAAAGCTATGTATTACATAACAACATGCGAAACAAAAGATAAAAAAGACGCTAAATGTAATTATACTAAAAAAGATGGAACAAATAGTACCGGAACAGTATTAAGAAATAAATTAAGATTAGATAATTATTATTGTAATAATCGTTCTACTGTTCAGGATGGTAATATAATAGGTGCTACAGGTTTTAGTGCAACAGATGGTAAAAAATATCTAAGACAAGAACCTAATAACAACTCTAAAAAAATAGAGGTACTTAAAAGTAATATACCATTTAAAATTATAGAATCAGTAAACAATGATACTTGGTGGAAAGTTCAATATAATGGTAAAACAGGTTATGTTGAAAATGCCTATTGTATGATTAATTTACCAGATTATATTCCAAGCATTAAATACGATTTAATGAATGCTAAACCAAATATATATACAGCATCTGGAGTTAAATTATCAATATATGGGCAACAATTATATAAAACTGGTAAAATTTATAATAACAGATTAGAGAAAGATGAATATATAGCACCAGTTGTATATAGCTTTGCTAAAAAAATATTAAAAGCCCAAAAGATAGCCAACAACGAAGGATATAGTTTAAAAATATATGATGCTTATAGACCAAAAAGCGTTGCTGATATAACTAGAGATTCACTATCAGACCTTTATTATAGCAATAAAACAGCAAGAAATGGCATGGATTATAGCTATGAAAACGGAAAAATAGTAGAATGGGGACAAGGATGGTTTATAGCCCAATCATTATCTTCACATAGTGTTGGAGCTGCAATAGATGTAGTATTAGTAGATAAAAATACAAATAAAGAATTACCTGCCCAATCATCTATCCATGATTTAAGTACAGCTTCAGTAAAATATAATACACCTGTATCAGGACAAACTACTATAAGAAAAGATTTATATTCTACTAAAGCAAATCAGCATACCAAAGATTTAGATCGTATAATGCTAAGTACAGGTATGACTAATTTAGCTTCAGAATGGTGGCATTTCCAAGATAATGATGCATATAAAAGAATTAAAAATATCGAACCAAATGGACTTGATTTCCAACCAACATATATAGTTAGTTCAAAATAATATATAGACTATTGATTATTCAATAGTCTTTTATTTTTCAGAAAATAATGCTATAATTTAGTAAAGGTGATAATATGAACAATTATGTTATAGATTATGTAAACGAAAATGAATTTAATAAAAAAATAAAATCTTTAAAAAAATATAATATGCTAGCTTACAAAGAATTAATTTTTAATTGTATGCAAGAATTAAAAAAAGGTAATTTCCTAGGAGAAATAACTTCTAAAAATACTAAAGATAATATCATTAATTACGAATATAAATTACCAACAGATAAAACCTTTTTTAAAGTATATGGTAATATAATATTACATTATTCTGTTTATGAAAAAAACAAAATAGTAATGTTTAATACCATAACTCCAGAAGAAATATTAAGTGAAGGACATCAAAAAGAACTATCTACTTATAAAGGAGTAGTTATATCTAAAAGCCATGCAGATAGAGATAAATTTAAGATTAACCTATTAGATAGTATTAATAGAAGCGGTTTCTTTAATAGTAATGTATTAATTACTTTAGGACTTATATTAGTTACCATATCAATCATAATAGGTATACTTGTATTAAGATAAAACTTTCATTTACTTTACATAAATGAAAGCTTTTTATTTGTTATTAATATTTTATTTACATTAGGAAAAAACTATGATATTTTATACTAAAGTAGAGAATCTACGAGTAAAGGAGTAAATATGGAAAAAAAAGAAAAAAAATTAAAAACACAGGTAGAAGATACTGATGATTTAACAGAAGAACAAGAAAAAAGCACTAAGAAAAAAGACAAAAAATTATTAGTAATATTATTACTGCTAGTAATTATAGGAGGATGTTACTATTTCATAAAGAATAATAGTAGAGAAAACAATACTGAAACAGTAACAGGTAATAAATATAAGTCAGAATATAGGCTAACTAGTAATTCATTAGAACCATTTGATCTATATTTCTTACAATTAGAAAACAGTAAAGAAAACAAAATATATAGTCCATTATCTATAAAATATGCATTAGAAATGTTAAATGAAGGAACATCAGGTGATTCTAAAGAACAAATATCAAGTATAATTGGAGAATATAAAGCTAACAAATATACAAATAACAAAAATATGTCTTTAGCTAATGCTATGTTTATTAAAGAAGAAACTAAAGACACTATTAAAGAAGATTATGTTAATAATTTAAAAGACAAATATAACGCTGAAGTAATATATGATTCATTTACTTCACCTGATAACATGAATACATGGATAAGTGATAAAACATTAAAACTAATTGATAATATGTTGACAAAAGATGATTTTGGAGAAGACCCAAGATTTCTATTAGTTAATTCTTTAGCTATTGATATGGAATGGGAAGATAAATTTATTCATAATGGAAGAGGACAAAGTGGACCTAGATATGTTGTTTATCCACATGAAAAATTTACATGGACAGAAAAATCATTTGTTGAAAAAAATAAATTTGATAGTGATACTCAAGATATAGCTAGCTTAGATGTAGTAGCATCTGTAAATAATTATGACATAGTTAATGTTTTAGGTGAAGATAAAATAAGAGAAACAGTCGGCAATGAATATAAAGAATTTCTACTAGAAGACGAATGGGAAATTGAAAACACTCTAAAAGGGGATACTAGTGAAGAAAATGTAAGTAAAGTAGTAAATGAATATTTAGATAGATACATTAAAGAAATAAATTCTAACTATGGGCGAGTAGATTATAGTACAGATATGGCAATTTATGTAGATGAAAATGTAAAAGTATTTGCTAAAGATTTAAAAGAATATAATGGAACAACATTACAATATGTAGGTATTATGCCACAAAAAGAAGATTTAGATACTTATATCAAAAATACTAATGCTAAAGATCTAAATGACTTACTAAAAAATATAAAAGAACTAAAAACAGAAAACTTTAAGGATGGTGTAGTAACAAAAATAGTTGGTTATATTCCTA
>CACXFI010000051.1 GCA_902766875.1 uncultured Erysipelotrichaceae bacterium
TAGATTATAAAACCCCAATTCAGTATAAAACCGAATTAGGGTTCTAATAAATCTTTTTTAAGTGTCTACTTTTTATTGACTAATTCAAGTAAATAATCTTACTTCCTTTTCTTTTTAATAATAACTATTAAAGATATTATAATTATCGATATCAACGCTCCAATTATACCATAAATAAATTCACCTATATTATAATTAATTATCTTTATAGTATACATACTAGTACTAGCATCTTCGGCTTCTACTATTATATTTATATATTTACCATTACTTATATCTTTATTACCGCCAACAACCACTCTAGCCCTATCATCTTCCGGTATAGCCTCTATATCTAAACTATTACCTACATCTTCATTCTTTATATTTACATAATACTCATATTTATCCTTATTAAACTTAATTTTATATCCCTTTATCTTTAAACTTTTAAGACTACTATTACTAGATTCATCTAATCTAGTAACATTTAAAGTATAAGTACTATTTTTATTATCTTTACCACTAACTACAATAGTAATAACATTTAAACCAACTTTTAATTCTTCATTACCATTTACTTTAACACTAGCCTTATCATCTTCTAATTTAATATCTAAATCTAATTTAGTAATATCATATCCTACATCTATATTATATTCATATACATCTTTATTAAATTCTAATTTACCATTACCTAAAGTAATATTCTCTATCTTAGTACTAATTTCCTTACTATCATTACTAACACCATTATCAGTATTATTATACCAACCAGACTTTTTTTCATTATTAGATTTATTATTATTTTGATTATTATTAGGTGTTGTCGATTTAGGAACTACATTAATTGTTATGGTTCTAGTCTGTCCTGATAAATCTTCACTATCAAATGTAGCAGCATCAAGTGTTAATGTTATAGTAGTTGTTCCAATAGATTTACCTGTTACTGAAATTGTTCCCGTTGTTGTTTTCTCTTCTTCTACTATACCAGTACTCCACTCTTTAGTATTTATTGTAGCAATAGATTCATTATTAGATACTAAAGTTACATCACCTATTACATGATATGCCTTTATAGTAAAATTCTTTGTACTTCCAACTTCAACATTAAGAGTAGAAGGAGAAACTTGAATATTCCCCTTAGCTAATACACTTATAGGGAATAATAAAATTATAAATAATATAATTTTTTTCATTAGTTAGTTCCTCCTTTCAATTCTTTTATTTTATTATATATTTTGACATAATCTAAATAATTTATCTTTCCATCTTCTGACATATCCGCCGCTACCAAATATTCATTTACTAATAATTTTTTATTAGACCCTGGATGTTTTATCTTTTGAATATGATTATATATATTAACATAATCCAAATAATTTATTTTACCATCTCCACTAGCATCGCCTAGTAAAGATATATAATATATATCACTATCTATAAGTATTCTATCTCCTGTTTTAACATATTCACTATTATCTATATCATTATTATCTTTATCTTTAATACTAATATCATCATAGCCAGATATTTCATCAATAATATTACTAAATATACATCTTTCTTTTATTTTTATAATATTATTATCATAATCTACATTTAAATTACCAAATTCTATATTATTTTTACTATATTTATAGCTAGGTCTTATCACCATAAACCTATTCATACCAAATAAACTATCTAAAAAACTATCAACATTATTTATAATATTCTTACTATTATAATCATATAAATAGCTACTATTATCATCTTCTAAATACATAACATAACTATCATTATAGAATATTAAATCTCCTGTAACTAACATATTTTTATCTATATACTTAGTCCTAGTATTTACATATTCATTACTAGTATTAATATTTATACCACCATATAAACCATCTATTAATAATTCATATCCGTCTTTATAATTATCATTATCTAAAATATTATCCCATATATTATCAATATTAATATCTATATCAAATAAACTATTATATAATTCTTTGGCATTATCATATTTATTATAACTATTAATAATTTTTTTTAGATTAATACTTTTACCTATTTTATATTCTTTTTCACCAAGTTGATAATTACCAATATATATATTATTAACTTTAATATTTTTCTCTTCACTAATTACTTTAACAGAATATTCAATATCCCTATAGCTATTACCATCTATTTCTATATTATTAAAAAGTAATACTCCATTAGAGTATGAACTTTCACTATAATTATTAGAAATATATTCTACTCCACTATTTAGATTATTCCTAATACTAGGTATTGTTATAACATCATTAGTATTGTTATATATTCTAATAGTATAATTAATTTCTTTATTTTTATATATATAACTATTACCTATATCATCATATCTTTCAATTTTAATTTTGGGTATTATATCATTACTATAATAATCTTTCATACTATTATGATATTTAGTTAATTTCCA
>CACXFI010000052.1 GCA_902766875.1 uncultured Erysipelotrichaceae bacterium
CCCATTTTGTCATCTCCTTATACAAATTATATCAAAAATAAAAATGTAAACACTTTTTTTGTGTCTACATTTATATTATCACTTCACATATGACTACTTTTTAATTGTATTTATATATCTATTTTGATATAATATATATGCCTTATAGGAGATGATAATATGTTTAATCTAGTATCAAATTATAAACCTAATGGAGATCAGCCACAAGCTATAAAAGAATTAGTAGATGGGCTAAATTCAGGTAAAAAAGATCAAGTATTACTAGGAGCAACCGGAACAGGTAAAACTTTTACTATCGCTAACGTCATAAAAGAAGTAAATAAACCTACCTTAGTACTAGCTCATAATAAAACACTAGCTGGACAACTATATAGTGAATTTAAAGAAATGTTTCCAGATAATAGAGTAGAGTATTTTGTCTCTTATTATGATTATTATCAACCAGAAGCCTATGTACCAAGTACTGATACATACATAGAAAAAGACTCTTCTATAAATGATGAAATAGATGAATTAAGACATAGTGCAACTTCAGCATTATTATCTAGACGTGATGTTATAGTAGTAGCATCAGTATCTTGTATCTATGGTATAGGAGAAGTAGAAGAATATAGAAATAAAATATTAACTTTAAATAAAGATGAAGATGTAAGTAGAGATAGTATCTTAAAAAAATTAGTCAACATGCTATATGAAAGAAATGATATAGATTTAAAAAGAGGTACTTTTAGAGTAAGAGGAGATTCTTTAGAAATAGTACCAGCATCTAATCACACTAATGGAATATTAATAGAATTCTTTGGAGATACTATAGATAGAATTAGTGAATTTGACCTGGTAACAGGAAAACTTATTAATGAAAAGAAAACAGTATCTATATTCCCAGCTTCACACTTTGTAACTAATGATGAAAAATTAAAAGAGTCCATAAGAAGAATAAAAGAAGAATTAGAAACAAGAATAAAATATTATAATGATAAAGGTAAATATATAGAAGAACAAAGGATTAGAGAAAGAACTAACTATGATATGGAGATGCTTTCTGAAACTGGATTTTGTCGTGGAATAGAAAATTATTCTAGACATATAGCTCTAAGAGAAGAAGGAGAAACCCCTACCTGTCTAATTGATTTCTTCCCTAAAGACTTTTTATTAGTAATAGATGAATCTCATGTAACTATACCTCAAGTAAGAGGTATGTATAATGGTGATAGAGCTAGAAAATTAAATTTAGTAGAATATGGATTTAGATTACCTAGTGCTCTAGATAATAGACCATTAAAATTTGATGAGTTTGAAAAGAAGATAAATCAAGTTATCTATGTCTCAGCTACTCCTGGTGATTATGAGCTTGATAAAACTAATGGAGAAATAGTAGAACAAATAATAAGACCTACTGGTTTATTAGATCCAATAATAGATGTAAGAACATCTAAAAACCAAATAGATAATTTGGTAGAAGAAATTAATAAAAATATAAATAATAATGAAAGAGTATTAATAACTACTCTAACTATTAGAATGGCAGAAGAATTAACTAATTATCTTAAAAATATTGATATTAAAGTAGCATATCTTCATAATGAAATAAAAACACTAGAAAGGCTTAGAATAATTAGAGATTTAAGATTAGGTAAATATGATGTAGTAGTAGGTATAAATTTATTAAGAGAAGGAATAGATATACCAGAAGTATCTCTAATTGCTATTATGGATGCTGATAAACAAGGATTCTTAAGAAGTAGTAGAAGTTTAATTCAAACAATAGGTAGAGCTGCCAGAAATTCTAATGGTAGAGTTATTATGTATGCAGATACCATTAGTGAATCTATGGAAATAGCGATTAATGAAACAAAAAGAAGAAGAGAAATACAAGATAATTATAATAAAGAACATAATATAATACCTAAAACTATAATTAAAGATATAAAAGATACTATAAGTAATACAGAAGAAGTAATAGATAATAAGAAAACTACTGATAAATTATCTAAAAAAGAAAAAGAAAGAATAATAGATGAACTTACTCATGAAATGAGAAGAGCTGCCAAAGAATTAGATTTTGAAAGAGCTACAGAACTAAGAGATATTATTTTTGAAATGAAAAGTGAATAATAAAAAAATATATAAAAAATGCTAAATTTAAACATAATGATATATTTACTATTATTAAATCTGATGATATAATAATTTATGAATTAAGTTATTATGCGTTTAGTATTTTATTAAGATTCTAGAAATGGTGATTATATGTTCAATTGGAAAATAACAAAAGATAATTTAAGAATAGAATGGGGAATAGCAATTGCAATTGCTATACTAATGCTAATTATGTTCGAATATATAGATTTAAAAAGTTTAACTATATGGAGTACAAATATATTAGATTGTATAGCTGATGGTGACATAACAAAATATTATCAATTTACTGCATTAAATTTACATAATCTATCTCATCAATATGTATCTGGAACGCTTTATAGTTTGATACCTTGGTCTATATGGAATATTCCTATATGGATATTCCAAAGATATTTTGGATATGATATAGCAAACTCTTCATTTTCTTTACTATGGTCTAAATTATTTTTAGTATTAGCACTTATAATTACTTTAATTTATACATATAAAATAGTTATTTATATAACTAAAGATAGGAATAAAGCAAAATGGTCTGTTTATCTCTCTTTTAGTTATCTTTATACATATATAGGACTATTTTATGCAGGCCAAAATGATATTTTAATTTGTATGTTGGGAACTATCGCTATATATCATCTAATTAAAAGTGATAATAACAACAATCCTTTATTTTATCTATTTGCAAGTTTAGCAATATCAGTTAAATATTTCTTTTTCATACCTTATACAATATTAATACTTTTAACGGAAAAGAAATTATTTAAAATATTCTATAAATTGTTTATTGGTATTATCCCTATATTATTGTTTAAACTAATTTGCTATAAGATGCCTATGTATTTAGAGTCAAGCACTAAAAATGCTAGTAATACTATATTCCAAAACATAATTTCACACTCATTTTCAATCATTGATGGATATTCTTTATCTTTATTTATATTTGCTCTTGTTATTTTAGCATTTATTGCATATATAAAAAGGTTTGAAGATAAACAAGATAGGGCAAAGAGTATTATATATTTTACTACAGCATCTTACATTTTATTATTTATGTTTTCATCTCATGAATTTTACAGAATGATATTATTAATGCCGTATATTTTTATTCTATTTTCATTAAATAAAAATATTTTTAGATTAAACATAATACTAGAAACATTGCTTAGTTTATTTCACTTTATTGCACTACTTGCCGCTTCTAATTATTATATTTTATCAGCACCAATGTCTATGTATGGAAATATTATAAATACAGTTTTTAATACTCAATTAAAGAGTAAATATATATTAGGCCATATCATATATCATTTTTTATCCCAAGAAAGTGGATTAATGATTGGACAAATTAGTGCTACTATATCTTTTGCTTGCCTAGTACTTATATTAATTATTAATTATCCTAATAATAAATTTAAATTTCCAAAAGAAGAATCTAAGTGTGAAAGATATATAATTATATGTAGAGGATTAATAATATTACCAGCGTTATTAGTATTATTAGTTGGATATTTTAAATAGGAGGTATTTATGATTAAATTTAATATTCCACCATATGTTGGAAAAGAAGAAGAATATATTCATAAAGCAATTATGAATCAAAAAATTTGTGGAGATGGAGAGTTTACAAAAAAATGTCACGAGTGGCTTAAAGAAAAAACAAATAGCTATCCATTACTAACAACATCATGTACACACTCATTAGAAATGGCTGCTTTACTTAGCAATATAAAGCCAGGAGATGAGGTTATAATGCCGGCTTTTACATTTGTTTCTACAGCAGATGCTTTTGTTTTGCGAGGTGCAAAAATTATATTTGTCGATATTAGACCTGACACAATGAATATAGATGAAAACTTAATAGAGCAAGCAATAACTGATAAAACTAAAGCCATTGTACCAGTTCATTATGCAGGAGTGGCATGTGAAATGGATAAAATAATGGAAATAGCAAAAAAACATAACTTAATTGTAATAGAGGATGCTGCCCAAGGAGTTATGAGTACATACAAAGGAAAAGCTCTTGGTAGCATAGGAGATTTTGGATGTTATAGCTTTCACGAAACTAAGAACTATAGTATGGGTGAAGGTGGTGCAATTTTAATTAATGACAAAAATAAAGTTGAAGAGGCAGAAATAATTAGAGAAAAAGGTACAAATAGAAGTAAATTTTTGAGAGGGCAAATAGATAAATATACTTGGGTAGCTGCTGGCTCATCTTATTTACCAAGTGATATAAATGCAGCATATTTATATGCTCAACTTGAAAAAGCTAATGAAATAAATGAAAATAGATTGGATAGCTGGAATAGATACTATAATGGTCTTAAAGAATTAGAAAAAGAAGGATATATTAGATTACCGTATATTCCAGAAGGTTGCTGTCATAATGCTCATATGTTTTATATAAAAGCAAAAGATATAGATGAAAGACAGAGATTAATTGAATATTTGAAGAAAAATGATGTTAGTAGCGCATTTCACTACATTCCCTTACATACAGCACCTGCAGGCAAAAAATACGGCGTATTTGTAGGTGAAGATATTTATACTACTAAGGAAAGTGAAAGATTATTAAGATTACCAATGTATTACGGATTAGAAAAAGAAAATATTGATAGAACATGCCATTTAATAAAAAAATTTTATAAAAAATAACTTATAAAAAAATCTAATTAAACACATAATTATTTAAACAATAATTCAACAATAAGAGGAGGTATATAATTTATGAAAAAATTAGTAATTATTGGAGCTAATGATTTTCAAAACCAATTAATATTAAAAGCTAAAGATATAGGATATGAAACACATGTTTTTGCTTGGAAAGAAGGAGCAATTGGAGAAAAAACAGCTGATTATTTTTATCCTATTAGCATTGTTGAAAAAGAAAAAATATTAGATGAATGTCGTAAAATTAATCCTTCTGGCATATGTTCTATAGCTTCTGATTTAGCTACAATTACAGTTAATTATGTTGCTGAAAATTTAGGACTACCATGTAATGGTATTAATACTACTATTTGGTGTACTAATAAGTATGAGATGAGAAAAAAGTTAAAGAATGCAGGAGTGAAAACTCCAGGATTTATAAAAACTAAACTAGGCAAAGATGTAGATTTATCAGGTTTAAAATTCCCACTTATTGTAAAACCTACAGATCGTTCAGGAAGTAGGGGAATTACTAAAATATTTAGTAATAATGAACTTAACAAAGCTATTGAGTATTCTATTAAAGATTCTTTTGAAAAAGAAGCTATTATAGAAGAATATATTAATGGTTCTGAATATAGTTGTGAGTGTATATCTTATGAAGGAAAACATCATTTTCTAACTTTCACAAAAAAATTTACTACTGGGTCTCCTAATTTTATTGAAACTGGACATATCCAGCCTTCTGATATTGATATAAAATTACAAAAAGATATTATAAGCGAAATATTCAAAGCATTAGATGCTTTAGAAATTACTAATGGAGCCAGTCATACTGAATTTAAATTAGACGATAATGGTAATATAGGAATTATTGAAATTGGTGCTAGAATGGGTGGAGATTGTATTGGCTCTGATTTAGTGTATCTTTCTACAGGATATGATTATTTAAAAATGGTTATTGATGCATCTGTAGGTAATTCTTTAGATTTATCAAAAAAGATAGAACCTAGAAAAACTGCTATTAAGTTTATATTTAATCAAGAAGATCTAAATGAATTTGAAAAATTTAAAAAAGATAATTCTGATGAAATATATCGTATCAGTGATTTTAATTATGATAATATTGGAAATGTAGCAGATAGTTCTAGCAGGATAGGATATTATATTTATTTTTTAAATTAAGGAGGATATTAAAATGGTAAAAGAAAAAATAATAGTGTTTGGAGCAACTGGAAATTTAGGAGAATATTTCATAAAATACCTATTTGAAAATTTAGATTTGAATAAGTATGAAGTTATAGCTTCCGGAAGGAAAAAAGAATTCGATTTTGGTATAGACAACTTAAGTTATTATTGTATTGATATAACAGATATTAAAGCCTTTGATCAATTACCAAAAGACAATGTTAAGGCTGTCATTGATTTTGCAGGACTTTTACCTGCATATAAAGCAGATGATGATCCTTATGCCTATATTGATGTAAATGTAAAAGGGACTTTAAATGTCTTAGAGTATTGTAGAAAAGTTGGAGCTGAGAGAATTATGTATACTCAGACTTGGGCTGATTTAAA
>CACXFI010000053.1 GCA_902766875.1 uncultured Erysipelotrichaceae bacterium
ATTCAATTTACTTAAATTTATTTAGATTTACTTTTACTTACTTTGATTTTAGAATATTCAATATTCCTAGTAAAATAAGGGAAAGTGGTAAATTTTAAGTAATAATTGAATTTTGAGCTTTTTTTTCATACCCGAAGGGTCGAGAGTTCGAATCTCCCTCTCGCTACCAAATATAAAAATAACTCGGATTTTTTGCCCCGAGTTTTTTTATTTTATATTTTATTAGGTATTAGTTTATCTATATAAGTTAATAATTCTTCTTTTGTGTATTTTTCTTTTCGTGATAACCATGACATACCAATATTAATTAATCCACCAGCATAGAATTTAACTATCACATCTAATGGTAATTCTGAATTTTTTATTTCAACATTATCTTTTAATCTTTCTGATACGTCTCTTTCTATTACATCTATTAAAAAGTCTATTAAGATACCATTTCTATTATTAGAAAGTATTGCATTATATATTTCAATGTTTTGGTCGATATGATTAATTATTGTATTAAGTAGTTCCATGAGATAATCTTTTGAGAAAATTATATTTTCGTTATATTCTAATTCTTTTAGGAGAGCTATTTTTTGTTCTTCAAATAATTCCATTAATAATTCGTATTTATCTTCATAATGCGCGTAAAAAGTTGTTCTATTGATAAGGGCTTCTTCACATATATCAGATATCTTTATTTTCTCAAATTTCTTTTGTTTCATTAGTTTTAATAATGTGTTAAATAATATTTTTTTAGTTTTTACTACTCTTAAATCGGTTTTTTCTTTCATCTAAAACACCTCGTGTTAATTATATAACTTATCTATCTAAAAGTCAAATAACATACAAAATGTATAATAAATATACATATATTTATTAAAAAGTGTTGGATAAACATCATTTAAATATGGATGATGTGGTGTTTGAAATATTATTATAATAAAATATATTGAGGAGGTGGATAAATGGATATATTTTCAAGTTTTGTAGTAAAAAATAAAAATATAATTCTAATATTAGTGATGATATTAATAATTCCCGCTTTAATTGGGTATATGTCAACTAAAACTAATTATGATATTTTAGTATATTTACCAAAAGATGTTGAAACATTAAAAGGTCAAGAAATTTTAAAAGATGATTTTAATATGGGAGCTTTTTCTATTTCTTTAGTTGATAATAAAATTAGTGATAGTGATTTGTTGAAATTAGAAAATAGGATTAAGAAAATAGATTGTGTAACTAATGTTGTTAGTGTTACTGATATTACTGGTATAAATATACCGATAGAAATGTTACCTAAAAAAATATTAAGTCATGTTACTAGTGATGATTCGAAATTATTGCTTATTACATTTGCAACTGGTACTAGTGATGAAGAAACTACTGAGGCTATAAAAGAGATAGAGAATATGTCTAATGATATTAAAGTTGGTGGAATGAGTGCAATGTCATTAGATATGAGAAAATTAGTTGAGAGTCAGATGTTTGTTTATGTTGTAGTTGCTGTTATATGTTGTTTAATAATATTAATGGTATCTTTAGATTCATATATTGTTCCTTTTTTGCTTCTTGGTAATATAGGAATATCAATTCTATTTAATATGGGGTCTAATATATTATTTGGGGAAATATCATATATTACTAAAGCTATCGCTGCAGTTTTACAATTAGGAGTAACTACAGATTTTTCAATATTTTTATATCATAAATATGAAGAAGCTAAAAATAATAATAAATCAAATGATGAAGCTATGAAGGAAGCTATTAATGAGACAATGGTTTCTGTTATAGGGTCATCACTTACGACAATAGCAGGATTTTTAGCATTATGTAGTATGAAATTTGGGTTAGGTAGGGATATTGGTTTAGTAATGGCTAAAGGTGTTTTATTTGGGGTTTTAACTGTTTTAACTTTTTTCCCTGCACTATTATTGGTATTTGATAGGCAAATTCAGAAAACAAAACATAAGCCAATAATACCAGAATTTAAATTTGTAAAACCCATTATTATGAAAGGTTATAAATATATATTTATAGTTTTCTTGATTTTATTTTTACCAGCATATTTATCACAAAAGAATACAGAAGTTTATTATAAATTAGATACATCTATTCCAGATGATTATAATTATTCAATTGTTAGTAAAAAATTAAAAGAAGATTATGGACTTATTTCTCAATCTATGATTTTGATTGATGCTAATTTAGATGATGGTAAAATAAATAGTATGATTGATGAAATAGAAAATTTAGATGGAATAGATAGTGTTATATCAATTAATTTACTTAATAAGTATGGAATATCTAATGATGTTATACCATCAAAAATAAAAGATATTTTTGAAACAAATAAATATAAGTTAATACTTGTTAATTCAAATTATGAGATAGCTAGTGATGAGTTAAATGAGCAAATTACTAAAATCAATCCAATAGTAAAGAGATATGATAAAAGTGCAATAATTGCTGGAGAAGGGCCACTTATGAATGATTTGGTGGAAATAACCGCTATTGATTTTAGGAATGTAAATTATGTTTCTATTGGAGTAATATTTATAATTATGTTTTTTGTACTAAGATCAATTAGTTTGCCAATATTATTGGTTTTATCTATAGAATTTGCAATTTTTATAAATATGGGAGTACCATATTGGCATGGAACTAGTATGCCGTTTGTATCATCTATTGTAATTGGGACTATACAACTTGGAGCTACAATAGATTATGCAATTCTACTTACTACTAAATATTTGGAAGAAAGAAAAAATGGGAAAGATAAAAAGGAAGCTATTTCTAAATCTTTAACTTCTTCTGTATCATCAATATTTGTTAGTGCAATGTGTTTCTTTGGAGCTACAATTGCGGTATTTATTGTATCTAAAATTGATATGATTGGGTCTTTGTGTTTATTAATGGCTAGAGGTGCTATTATAAGTATGTTAGTTGTAATGTTTATAGTTCCTAGTGTATTGTTGATTTTTGATAGATTAATAATAAAAACAACTTTAGGGTTTAAGAAAGGAAGGAAAATATGAAAAATATTTTAAAAAAAATATTAGTATATTTATTAATTATTTGTGTGTTGTTTCAAACAACTGATGTTTATGCATTTACAAAAGAAGAGAGTGTTTATGCAAAGTTAAATGAAACAGGAGAAGTTGATAGTGTTTCTGTTTCAGAACATTTATATGATTATAATGATAAAATAATTAATGATAAAACAATTTTAGATGATATTAAGAATATTAAAGAAAATCAAAAATTTACATTAAATGATAATGATCTTATTTGGAAAACTAATGGTGATGATGTTTATTATCAAGGCTTATATAAAAAAGATTTACCTATAAGCATTAGTGTTAAATATTATTTAAATGAGGAAGAGAAAAATGTAGATGATATATTAGGTAAAAGTGGTAATGTTAGGATAGTTTTAACTTACAATAATAATCAATATAAGAATATGAATGTAAATGGTTCATTAGAGAAAATGTATGTACCTTATGCTATAGTTACAACTTCAATATTAAATAATAAAGATAATAAAAATATTAAAGTTACAAACGGGAAAATTATTGATAATGGGTTAACTTCTATTGTTATGGCTATATCATCTCCTGGTTTATATGAGTCTTTAAATTTAGAAGAATTAAAAGATATTAATAAAGTAGAAATTTCTTTTGATACTGATTCTTTTGAATTAAATTCTATTTATTCTGTAGCTACTACTAATTTATTTGAAGATAATAATTTAGAGATATTTGGGAAAATTAATGATTTATATAATAATATAGATTTATTACAAAGTAATATGGATACTATTGTAGATGGAGCTAATAAATTAAATGATGGAACTAGTCAAATGGATGCGGGAATTACAGAATTAAATAGTAAATTTCAAGAAGTAAATAGTAAGTATCAATATTACAGAAATCAAGATACAGATATATTAAAAGAAAAGATAATGAGTATTGTTGAGGATAATATTGATAATATTGTTCCTTTATTAGAAGAAGAAATAGCAAGTGAAACTAGTAAAATAATTAAAGATAATAAAGATGAATTAGAGCAGGCTACTATATATTATGCTAAGGAAAATACTAAAACAGTAATAGACGAAGAACTTAAAAAGATAATTAATCAATTAGATATAAATAGTTTAATAGATAAAGTTATTAATGATGAATTGTATTCTATATTAGAAAATGATTCAGATATTTTGGAGTTAACTAATACATTGAAAGAAAATATTAATAAAGAATTAAAAAAAATTATTGAGGAAGAATTTAATAATAGCATGACACAAAGTACTGATGAAAAATATATAAGTGATATTGCAGAAAAATATGGTGTTACATATGAACAAGCTAAAGGAATAGTAGGGGAAGTTCAAACTGATACTTTAAATCAAATTAAAAATAATACTGATATTACAGAAAAAATAATTAGTTCTTTAAATAATACAGATTTAATAAATAATTATGTAAATGAAATAAGTAATAGATTAAATGATAAAGATATAAATATAAGTGATGATTTAAAAAAACAAATATTAGATGCATTATATAAAGATTTAGAAGATGAAAATATATATATTAATTTAGATGTTAAGGAGTATATATCTAATGTAGTTGATAAAATAGTTGATAATACTGTTAGTGATTTATCAAATAGATATACTGAAGAATATACAAATCAAGTTGTTAAAAATATTGTTGAAAAAGAGTTTAGTAAAGAAAATGTTGATTCAAAACTTAATGAGGAATTGACTATTTATAGGAAAGATATAAATAATAAAATAATGGTTTTAGATGATGTTATGAATAAAATATCTTATTCTTTAAATATGCTTAATGATGGGTCAAAACAAATTTCTAATGGTATGAATCAATTATCATTAGGTCTTGATAAATATAATAGGGAAGGTATTAATAAAATTAATAATTTAGTTAATGGTGATGTCAAGAATATTCAGGAAAGATTTAATGCTCTTATGGAATTAAGTAATGAAAATAAAACAATAGATAGTATTCCTTTAGGTTCTATTGGTAATTCAAAGATGATATTTATGATAGATTCTAAATCTAAGGTAGTAAAAGAAAAAAAAGAAGTTAAGAAAGAGAAGGATAATAGTTCTTTTTGGGGTAAAGTAAAAGGTTTGTTTAATTAATAATTATTCTGTTTGTTAACATTTGAGTTCTTTTTATTGACATATATTAAAAAATAAGGTAATATATTTGTTGGTGAGGAGATATAAGCGATTTGTGAGCTATCTCGGGTATTAAACCTACACGGAAATTACAGTACGGAGTCACTAATATGTGATCTGTACTTTTTATTTGCAAAAAAGTATATGATTAATAGAAGGGAGATATAGAATATGAGCGTAAAAGTTTATAATATTAAAGATAATGTATTTATGAGAGATTTGTTTTATAATAAAAATATAGATATGTTATTTGATGCTAGAGGATATGAATTTTCTCGCAGTGATATAGGAGAAAGACTATTTAGAAAAATGATAATAGATACTATTCTTTTTTGGGAAAAAGATGTTTTATCTTATAAGGCTATGAGAAATCCTAGTGAAGTATTAAAAGATAATTTAAAAAATGATTATTCGGCTTTTATTGGTTATGTTGATAGTTCTTTAAAAGGGAAAGAGTTTTCTCCTTCTTCTTATGATTCTTATGATAAGGCTATAGAATGCGGAACTGAAATATATACTAATATTAAAAGCTATAGTAAAGTTAGAAAAAAGTAATTATATGGATGTATAATTACTTTTATTATGATATAATACTTATATATGGAGTTGATAAATATGGGTTTGTTTAATAAGATTAAAAATATATTTAATAATAAGAGTGATGAAGAAGTAAAAGAGATAGAAAAATATGATAGTGGATTAGAGAAAACTAGGAAAGAATTTATATCTCAGTTAAGTAATTTATCTAAGAAATATAAGAATATAGATGATGATTATTTTGAAGAATTAGAAGATATTTTAATTATGGCTGATATTGGTATTAATACAGTTATGACTTTTGTTGATAAGTTAAAAGATAGAGTAAAGAAAGAAAAAATTACTGATTCTGAATATTTAAAAGAAGTTATAGTAGATGAATTATTTATTATGTATGTAGGTAATAATGTTATAGATAGTAAGATACATTATTCTGATAAGGGGCCAACTGTTGTATTAGTTATTGGGGTTAATGGAGTAGGTAAGACTACTACTATTGGGAAACTGGCTTATAAATTAAATAATGATGGTAAGAAAGTTATGTTAGTAGCTGGGGATACTTTTAGAGCTGGTGCTATAGAACAAATAGAAGAATGGGGAAAAACTAGTGGTGTTAAAGTTGTTAGTAGTACTAGTAAAGATCCTTCTAGTGTAGTATTTGATGGATTAGATAAGGCTATAGAGGAAGATTATGATGTAGTATTTATAGATACGGCGGGAAGACTTCAAAATAA
>CACXFI010000054.1 GCA_902766875.1 uncultured Erysipelotrichaceae bacterium
TAATAAAAAGAAAGTTATTTGTAATAGCTTTCTTTTTATTACTATGTTATACTATAGGTAGTAAGATGGTGATATTATGAGAAATATATATGATTATACTAAGGAAGAATTAGAAGAATATTTTATTAGTATGGGAGATAAGAAATTTAGAGCTAATCAAGTATATGAATTTTTATATAAGAAAAGAGTTAAAACTTTTGATGATATGAATAATATAGGCAAAAATATTATTAATCATATGAAAGATAATTTTAGTTTTGAGAAAATAAAATTAATTATTAAACAAGAAGATAAGGATGTTAAGAAATATTTATTTGAATTATTAGATGGTCAAAGAATTGAATCTGTTTTAATGTATCATGATTATGGGATTAGTATATGTGTATCTAGTCAAGTTGGTTGTAATATGAGTTGTTCTTTTTGTGAGAGTGGAAGACTTAAGAAGAGAAGGAATTTAGAAGCTTATGAGATAGTTGAACAAATTCTTATGATAGAAGAAGATATAAAGACTAGAATTAGTCATGTAGTAGTTATGGGAATAGGAGAACCTTTTGATAACTATGATAATGTTATGAGATTTGTTAGGATTATTAATGATCCTAAAGGAATAGATATAGGTAGTAGGCATATTACGATATCAACTTGTGGGGTAATACCTGGTATAAAGAAATTTATGAATGAGAAAGGGCAAGTTAATCTTGCTATTAGTTTACATGCTCCTAATGATGAATTAAGAAGTAAGATTATGCCTATTAATAAGATATATCATTTAGATGAACTTATGGATACTATAAAAGATTATATATCTAAGACTAATAGGAGAGTTACTTTTGAATATATTATGTTAGATAATGTTAATGATAGTGAAGATTGTGCTATGGAATTATCTAAACTCCTTAAGGGTATTAATTGTTATGTTAATTTAATACCATATAATGAGACTGAAAATATTATATATAAAAGAAGTAAAAACGTGCAAATTATGAAATTTTATGATATACTTAAGAAGAATAGAATAAACGTAACTGTTAGACGTGAATTTGGTGGTAAGGTAGATGCTGCTTGTGGACAGTTACGAGCTAATAATTATGATTAGGAGGTTAATATGCAAACTTGTTATATGACAGATCCTGGTAGAGTGAGATCTCATAATGAAGATAATGTTGTAATAATTAATAATGATAATAATGAATATATGTTAGCAGTAGCTGATGGAATGGGTGGACATAAAGCTGGAGAAGTAGCTAGTGCTATTGCTATAGATCATTTGACTGAAGAGTTTTATAGAATGGATTCTATTGGTACTAAAGATAATGCTATAGAGTTTTTAAGAAATATTGTATTGGAAATAAATAGTAAGATATTTGATTATACAAAGGAAAACCCTGGTAGTAAGGGAATGGGTACAACATTGGTAGTTGCTATTAAAACAGATGAATTTATATTATATGGTAATATTGGTGATTCATCTGGTTATGTTGTTAAAAATGGTAAATTACATAAAGTTACTAAAGACCATAGTTTGGTTAATTTACTTGTATCGACTGGGGAATTAACTCCAGAAGAAGCTAAATATCATCCTAGAAAGAATGTACTTATGAGAGCATTAGGAGCTAATGATCCTATAGAAATAGATATTTTTGATGTTGATTTATCTGTTGATGGATTATTATTATGTAGTGATGGACTTACTAATATGCTTACTGATGAGCAAATTGAGAAAGTATTAAATAGTGAATTAACTGTAGAAGAAATGGTAGATAAACTTATTAAAAAATGTAATAGTAGGGGAGGTACAGATAATATCTCAATTGCATTTTTAAAGAAGGAAAGTGGTGACTTATAATGTTATCTAAGGGGCAAAAGATTAATGGTAGATATGAAATAATTAAATCTATTGGTGAAGGTGGTATGGCTAATGTTTATTTAGCATATGATAGTATTTTAGATAGACAAGTAGCTTTAAAAGTATTAAGAGGAGATTTATCTAACGATGATAAGTTTATTAGAAGATTTCAAAGAGAAGCTAAGAGTGTATCTGATTTAAATCATCCTAATATTGTAGAAGTATATGATGTTGGAGAAGAAGATAACCAGTATTATATAGTTATGGAATATATAGATGGTAGAACTTTAAAGAAATTAATTCAAAAAAGAGGGGCTTTAACAGTACCAGAAGTTGTTGATATTATGACACAACTTACTGATGGTTTGGCTCATGCCCATGAATCTTATATTATTCATAGAGATATTAAACCACAAAACATAATGATTCTTGATAATGGTATTATTAAAATAACTGATTTTGGAATAGCTATGACTATGAATGCTACACAACTTACACAAACTAATTCAGTTATGGGTAGTGTTCATTATCTTCCACCTGAACAAGCTGCTGGTAAGAGTGCTACTGTTAAGAGTGATATTTATTCAGCTGGTATTCTTATGTATGAATTACTTACTGGTTCTGTTCCTTTTAAGGGAGATAATGCAGTTGAGATAGCTTTAAAACAAATGAAAGAAAAACTACCTAGTGTTAGAAAACAAAATCCTTTAATACCTCAAAGTGTTGAGAATATTTTAATTAAGGCTACAGCTAAAAATCCTAAGAATAGATATGATTCTGTTAGAGAAATGCATGATGATTTAGTGAAATGTTTACAAAATCCTAATGAGGATGTGTATATATATAATTATCCTGAGAGTGATAATGAAAATAGTAAGATAGTTCCGGTATTAGAGAAAGCTAGTGAGACTGGAGTAATTGATCCTATTACTGATGAAGATATAGACTTTGGTGAGGAAGAAGATAAAGGTGGTAAAAAGAAAAAGAATAATAGAAATAAAACTATTATGATAGTAGGAATAGTTGCTATATCATTAGCTATCTTAGTAGGATTATTTATGGTGATATTTAGTATTACTGGTGGTAAAGAAGTAAAAGTTCCAGATATTACTAATATGAAAGTGGATAAGGCTATTAAAATAGTAGAGAAAAAAGGACTTAAATATACTACAGAAGAAGAAGCTAGTGAAGATGTAAAGGAAAATCATGTTATTAAAACTAAGCCTAAAGCTGGAAGTACTAGAAAAAAAGGTACTACTATAACAATTGTAGTATCTACTGGTAGTGATAGTGTAGTTTTAGAAGATTATACTGGTTTAGATTATCATGATGTAAAAGCTAAATTAGAAACTAAAGGTATAGAAGTTAGAGTAGAGAAAAAGAGTGTTGATAAAGTAACTGATTATATTGATAAAGAAGATTTTATTATTAGCCAAAGTCCTACTTTTAAAGAAGACGAGGAAATAAAGCTTAAAAAGGGTGATGTACTTACTTTATATATACCAGATGTTGTTGATGTTTATCCTGATATGGTAGGAGAAGAATGGACTTTAGATGATGCAAAAGCATTTGCTGAAGAATATGAAATAAATTTAGAAGCTACAGAAGAGGAAACTAATGATTATCCTGAAGGTAGAGTTATTCATCAAAATAGAAGTGCTGGTAGTGCTATTGTTAAGGGTGTAACTTTAAAGATTAAAGTTGCTAAAAAAGTGGCTAAAAAATATAAGGTTACTGTTAAATATAGAGAAAAAGATACAGATAAAGCGGTTAAAGATTCTGAAGTTTGTGCTACTGATCTGACTAATGGTGCTAAAGGAGATTGCTATTGTCCTGATATATCTGGATATATACTTCTTCAGAATAAAGCTAATTATACTATTAAAGATGGTGATGAAGAAGTAATTTGTTATTATAAAAGTGAATAGGTGGTTTTGATGGAAGGAATTATTACCAAGAATATTAGTAATGATTATGTAGTAAATAGTAATAATAGGGAATATGTATGTAAGGCTAGAGGGAAGATTAGATATAATAATCTTACTCCTCTAGTTGGTGATATAGTTAGTTTTGATGATAAAACTAATTATATCTTAGATATAAAAACTAGAAAAAATAGTTTAATTAGACCTAGTGTTAGTAATGTAGATCAGGCTATTATTGTTACTAGTGTAAAGCATCCTAATCTTGATACTAATTTATTAGATAGATTACTTACTATTATTAGTTATAATAATATAGAACCTATAATCTGTTTTACCAAATTAGATTTATTAGATAATAGTGAATTAGTTAGTATTAATGAATATATAGACTATTATAAAAGTATTGGATATAGAGTATATATTAATACAGATATAGATAATATTAAAAAGATATTTAAAGATAAATTAACGGTATTTACAGGTCAAAGTGGAGCTGGTAAAAGTAGTTTGCTTAATAAACTAGATAGTAATCTTGAATTAAAAACAGATGAGATATCTATGGCTTTAGGAAGAGGAAAACATACTACTAGACATGTAGAATTATTTGAGATAGAAGATGGCTTTGTAGTAGATACTCCGGGATTTTCATCTGTTGACTTTAATTGTATGTCTAAATTAGATATTAGAGATAATATGAAAGAGATGTTTGATAATTTAGATAAATGTAAATATAGAGATTGTATGCATATTAAAGAAGATGGATGTTATGTTAAAGAATTAGTTAATGAAGGTAAAATACTTAAAGA
>CACXFI010000055.1 GCA_902766875.1 uncultured Erysipelotrichaceae bacterium
GAGTGATAAAGCAGAATTTATTGAATATACTAAGCAAGATGTAGTTATAAGTAATAAGTATTATAGTGTTAATATTATGCAGGATAATATAGATTATTATGGTGATGTAAGATTGCTTGTAACTAATATGGATAGTTTAGAAAAAATAAGTAGTAAAAAATAATTTATATATGGTATGGGATGGCTTTTATATGAAGAATAATATTATTAAATATTTAGTGGTTTTCTTTGTAGTTGGTGTTATATCTGTAGGGATGTCATACTGTTTTAAAAAGTTTTTTGCTTCTAATATAAATGTTGGTGAACAAAAAGATAAAATTGAAAACAAAAATTTAAATTTAGAAAAAAATATGTACTATTAATGATATTAATTGGTCGTTTTATGATTTGAATTTGAATAAATTTATTTTACCTAAATCTTATAAATTATTAAAGTTTGATTTTACTACTGGTGAGGATAGTATAATAGAAAATAAAATATTAGATTATTTTAAATCTGGGAATGTGAATGCTACTTTTGATTTGTTCTATTATGAGCATATCGTAAAGGGTAATACTTTTAGTCATGTTTCAAACGATGAGAGTAATCGTAACTATATTAAATTGAAAGTTTCCGATTATAATTTTAAAAAAGATAATAATTAATTATCTTTTTTATGTTTGATTATTTAATAAATAAATGATATTATTTTATAGAGGAAAGAATATGGATAGAACAAAATATATAATTATTACTATTATAAGTATGATGATTATTAGTATATTTATGTGTATTAAAGTATTTCAAAATGATGTTTTTTATACTATTAAAGTAGGTGAATCTATTAGTAAATATGGTATAGATATGATAGATCATTTTTCGTGGCATAATTTAGCATATACATATCCTCATTGGTTATATGATTATTTTATATATAATCTTTATAAAAATCTTGGATTTAGAGGATTATATATATTTAATATTTTAACTTATATAACTATAGTTATTATATTTTATTTTGTAAATTTATATTTCAATAAAAGATTATCTTTAGTTTCTATTATTAGTCTTATATTTTCTATTATGATAGGTAGTTATGTTGTTGTTAGAGCTCAATCAATTACTTACATTTTATTTTTGCTAGAAATATTATTTATAAAGAAGCTACTAGATACTGGTAAGTGTAAGTATGGAATATTTTTATTGTTAATATCTATAATTATTTGTAATGTACATGTAGCAGTATGGCCTTTATATTTTATATTATATTTACCATATATAGTTGAGTATATTATAAGTAAGAACAAAAAAATTAATAAAATTTTAAGTAAAAAACTAGAGATAAAAAAAGAAAAATATATAAAACTTTTATTTATTTTTATGATTATTAGTGTATTTACTGGGCTATTAACTCCTTTAGGTATGGTTCCTTATACTTATTTTATAAAAACTATGGTTGGTAATAGTACTTCATATATATTAGAGCATCAAAATAGTTTTGGTAATGTAATTATTATGATTAGTATAATATTTATATTTTTATTAATGTTATTATTCATATTTAAATCAAAAAATAAAATTAGAATTATAGATGTTTTTATGTTATTGGGACTTAGTGTTATGGCTTTGAGTTCGGAGAGACATTTTTCTTTATATATATTACTTGGAATGATTAGTTTTACTGGGATGTTTTCTGTATATTTAGAAAATAATAGAAGTAATATTATAAATATTATTATTGATAGTAAGTTGTTATATTTTATTGTTATTATAGAAATTATAATAGTATCTATTATTAGGTTTATTTGTTATTATAATTTAGATTATATTGATCAAGAAAAATACCCTGTTGATGGGGTTAAATATTTAAATAATAATTATAATACTAAAAATATTAGAATATTTAATGATTATGATTTTGGTAGCTATTTACTGTTTAATGATATTAAAGTGTTTATTGATTCAAGAGCTGATTTATATACTAGAGAATTTAGTGGTTTAGATTATGATATTTTTGATGATTTTGTGGATATTAGTAATAAAAGTAATATGGATAAATTAGAAAAGTATAATGTTAATCTGATTTTTATATATAGAGATAGTTTATTAAGTAATAATATTAGTTTAAATGGAGATTATGATAATGTATATCAAGATAAATATTTTGTTATATATGAAAAAAGGGAGAAGATTAAATAAATGAATTTAATCTTTTTCTTTTAAAAAAATGGAAAATAAGACTTTTCTTTCGTTGACCTTAATATTAGATTATGTTATACTATTTATTAGAGTAGGGGTCTAGGTTTTGTGATAGGAGGAATTTAAATGGAAACAGTATTAGCGGCTACTGGAATATGTATTGGAATTATGCTAGGGTTAGCATTTTTAGGCCTTGGTATTGGTGTTGGAATACTAGGTGGAAGAGTTGCAGAAGCGGTTGGAAGAAACCCTGAAACTAAGAATGATGTAGTACATTCTGTTATGACTATTTTGATTATAACATCTATATTTATGTTGTTCTTGTTTGCATTTTGTTTCTTGTTATTATTCTTTAATCCACTAACTGCATAGTATGATTTATCTATTTATAATTAGTTGTGTTCTTATTGGGATCCTTATTTTAGTTATGTTCTTAATTCTTAAAAATGCTGTTACTAAGATAAGTGATCAAACTAAGGCATATTTTGTTGATAAATTACAAGCTTATGATTATTTGATTAATGAAAAAGAAGAAAAACTTAATGAAATAAATAAGCAAATTAAAGAGAAAGAATTAGGAATAGAAGAAGATAATAAGGATAGTGAAAATAAAAACTATGAATTTGATTATAACATTATAGACTTATTTAATGCTACTAAATATCAAGATTCTAGTTTGTTTGAACTTAATAAGCTTATTGAAAAGGAATTTAATTTTGACTATGTTAAGATTATAAAGACTTTTGTTAATAATGTTAAGGATTACAATAAGTATAACTTTTGTGTAGAATTAAGAAATAAGATAGATAGTGATATGTTATATGATATATCAATTTTAAATGATGAAGAGAGAAAAGATTATTTAAAAAATAAATTAACTGAAGACGAATATAAGATATATGAAATATTTATAGAAACTATGGATAATAATAGTCCTGAAGCTTTTGTGGAATATCTTGATCAGTTAGTTAATTTAAATAATCCTAATATTATAGTTTTGGTTGGAAATGAAAATGAAAATTATGATTATATAAGTGATTATGTAAATACAAAAGTATCTAAAGACATATATAAGGGAATAAAAATAATTTATAAAGATAAGATATATGATTTTAGTTTAAATGAAAGGAATATTTAATATGGGGAAGAAAGTAACTAATAAATTAGATAAAACTTTAGATAATATTAAGAGTAATGATAATGTATATGCTACTGGTACTGTAACTAAAGTTACTAAGTATAATATAGAAATTAGTGGTCTTAATGATGTTAGTTTTTATGATGAAGTTAATGTGGGCACTAAGGCTTCTGGATATGTGTTTGGTATATACCCTAATAAAGTTATTGTTTCCCTTGTTAATATTGTAGAAGAGGTTAAGACTGGTGATATAGCTTATACTTTAAAAAAAGAGTTTAAGGGATTATTCAGTTTGGATTCTGTTGGTAAGGTTATTGATATATTTGGTAATGATTTAATAGCAGATAGAAAATTTGATAATTTAGTTGAAGTAAATATAGAAAATAAGCCTATACCTATTATGGATAGAAGTGCTGTTAAGAGAGAATTTTTAACTGGTATTACAGGTATAGATTTAATGTATCCAATTGGTAAGGGGCAAAGACAATTAATAATAGGTGATAAGAAAACTGGGAAAACTCAGATTTGTTTGGATGCTATTGTTAATCAGAAAGATAAAGATGTTTTATGCATATATGTAGCTTTAGGTAAAAATAAAAAGGAAGTTAAGGATATATATTATGAACTTACAAAAAGAGGAGCTGCTAGCTATACGATAATTATTGCATCATTTCATGATGAATTACCTACTAAAACATATTTAACTCCATATGTGGCTTTATCAATAGCAGAGAGTTTTATGTTACAAAAATATGATGTTTTAGTAGTATTAGATGATTTGAAAAGGCATGCTGATGTTTATAGAGAAATTAGTTTAACTAGTAATAGAACACCTGGTAGAGATGCATATCCTTCTGATATATTCTATACTCATGCTAGATTGTTAGAAAAAGGAGCACAACATAATAAGGGTGGTTCTATAACAATACTTCCTATAGTTGAGACTAAGACTACTGATATTACCGATTATATAAGTACTAATATTATATCTATATGTGATGGCCAGATAGTTACATCGTCTAAGAATTTTAATAAAGGTCAAAAACCTGCTATTAATTATGGATTATCAGTATCTCGTTTGGGTGGTAATGTTCAAGCTGACGATATGAAAAAAGTTGGTAGTTTAGTTAGAAGAAATCTTCTTTCTTATTTGGAGGTAAGAGAAGTATATGAACTTGCTAATATGGATGAAATGAGTCCAGAACTTCAAAAACAAATGATAAATGGTAAAAAAATACTTGATAATTTAAATCAATATAAATATAGTCCAAAATCTAAAGATGAAATGATGGATTTATATAAATTTATGTTTGAAGAAGAAAATATAGAATCTGAGAATAATGATGAAATCAATCCCCCTGTTGAAAATATAGAAACTAATGGTGAAAGTTCTAATAGCGATAATTCTAATAATGAAGAAGATTTAACTAAAGGAAAAAAAGCTAAGAAGAAAAAAAAGAAAAAGAAAAATACTAAGGAAGAAGATGATAGTGAATGATAGTAGGTAAAGTTATTTCTATTTTCGACATTAGTATTGAAGTTATTCTTAGTAGTAATGATGTTAGCATTGGTGATATATTGGAGGTTGTAGATAATAAAGATTATTCTTTTGAGGTTGTAGAAATTAGTACTTCTATAGCAAAATGTTTGGCTTTAGATAGTACTAGAGGGTTAAAAAAAGGAGTAGAAGTAAAAAAAATATCTGATGGTATAAAGGTAGAATATTCAGATCAGATATTAGGAAGAGTTTTTAATTCTTATGGTCAAGTAGTTGATAAACATAAATTTAAAAGTGAAAATACTAGAAGCGTTGAAAATAAAACAGTTAATGTTAAAGAGATTAACATGGAATCTGATATTATGTGGACTGGTATTAAAGTTATAGATTTTTTTGCACCAATGCAAAAAGGATTTAGGATGGGACTTGTTGGTGGTGCCGGTGTTGGTAAGACTGTGCTTATAAAAGAGTTAATTCATAATGTTTATACGTCATTAGATGCTAACGCAGTATTTTGTGGAACTGGTGAACGTTCTCGTGAAGGTCAAGAATTGTATGAGTAAATGAAAGAAGCTAATCTTTTAGACAAAATGAGTATGGTATTTGGTGCTATGGGTGATAATCCAATATCTAGAAGTAAATCTGTTTATGCTGGACTTACAATGGCTGAATACTTAAGAGATGAAAAGAAACAAGATGTATTATTATTTATAGATAATATTTATCGTTACATGCAGGCTAAAGCAGAAATATCAACTGAGTTAAAGCAAATGCTTATAGGTAATGGATACCCTGCTGATATGGCTTCAGAAATTAGTAAAATAGAAGAGAGAATTACTTCTAATGAAAATGGTAGTATTACTTCTATTCAAGCTATATTTATTCCAGCTGATGATATTACGGATGATGCTGTTCAAACTATTATGTCTTATATGGATGGACAAATAGTTTTAGATAGAAAAGTAGCAGAATCTGGTATATATCCTGCTATTGATGTATTTAAGTCTACTAGTAAATTAATTGATATAGAAAAGATTGGAGAAAGGCACTTTAAATTGGTCGAAGAAGTATTAAAGGTTTTAGATAGATATAAAGAATTAGAAGAGTTAATTGCAGTATTAGGTATAGAAGAATTATCTGATAATGATAAAAATATATTCTATAGAGCTAGAAAATTAAAATTTTATTTTTCACAACCAATGTTTGTTGCTGAGGCTTATACTAATATTCCTGGACAATTTGTAAAAATAGAAGATATTTTAATAGATGTAGAAAATATACTTAATGGTACTTATGATGATATAGATGAAAGTAAGTTCCAATTTGTAGGTAAGATGCATGAATAAAGAATTAAAAGTAAGAATATTTGATATGGAACATGGTCTTAGGGAATATGAAGATGTAGAATATATTAGAATTATTAGCGATACTTATAATTTACTTATTATGAAAGATTATTTACCTATTATTGGTGAAATAGATGGTAAGATAGATATTAAGGGTAAGGATGTAGATATTAATTATGAGAAAGTTAAAGCTTTCTATATGAATAGTGATAATGAATTTAATTTATTGATAAAAGAGGGATAGCATGGATAAGTATGTAGATATATTTAGTGAATTAATGTTATTTTTGGTAGTAGCTGTAATATTTTTGATTGTTTTATCTATTGTTATGATGCTATTCTTGAAAAATTTTAAGGTAGATGAAAAAAAGATAAAGTTATATGGTTTATTTTTAAATATGGATAATAAATCTTTAATAGCTTTTTCTGCTTTATCTATTAATTACTTATTCTTAGTTTGGTGTATGGCTAGTTTTAATGATATTAATGTTATATATGTGTTTTTTACATATTTATTAGTATTTATTAGTGACGTAGTTAGAAAAAATTTTCCCAAGGGTTTTATAAATATGATTTTATGTGGTGTTAATTGTCTTTTTATACATATTGTATATATTATACATAGTTATTTGGTAGAACAATATCAGAATCCAATTTTAATTGTAGTGTTGGTATTATCATTAATCTTTATATTTATGTATTATACATATAATTTATTTAGATCTTTAAACGATGTAGTACTTCAAAATAAATATTTAATGGATAGAAAGAAGTATAAAGTATGAGGATAAAGAATGTTGTTAAAGTAATGAATTTTCATTCTTTACTTAAAGTTGAAAAAGCTAAAAAGAAAGCAGAAAAATATAGAGATGTTGGTGAAGAAGTAACTGATATTGTTAGAAAGATTATGTATAATAAAAATTTAATATTAGATAAAAAGGTTCTTACTGTGGATGAGAGTAAGCCTGTATTAAATATATATATTGCTAATGATTATGGCTTTTGTGGGGATTTTAATGCTAGTATTAGAAGACAAATGAAAATGGATAAAGATTGTTATAAAATTGTAGTTGGTTCTAAAATAACTTTAAAAGATGAAAAGATAATATTAAAAATATCTAAAGAAGATTTTTATAATAGATTTGTTGAAATAGAATCAGCTATATATAAGGCTTTAGATAATATGGAATATAGAGAAATTAATCTTTATTATAATCATTATAATAGTAGCAGTAGTTTTAGTTTTATGGGACTTAGATTATTTCCTATTGAATTTGATGGTGACTATTATGAAGGCCATGATTATGTGGCAGAGACTGATCCTGAGAAGATGATACGAAGTTTAGTAGGATTTTATATATGTTATCAGATAAAGATGTGTGAATCTATATCTTTGGCAGCTGAAAACTTAAATAGAAGTCAGATTACTAAGTTAGCTTTAGATAAAATAGAAGAGATAGAAGAAGAACAAAAGAATGATGAAATAAGAGAAAAAAATGAGAAACTTATAGCTAAAACAGTAGAAAATTTTAAAAAGATAAGTAGGGAGGAAACATAATGGATGATAAGTACAATACTTTAAAAAATGCTCTAATTATTGAAAGAAATGATAAGCTATTAAAAGAATTTGAAAAACTTATAATAGAAATGGATAGAGAAGATAATGATGAGTATTTACAAGAATATGAAAAATATGATAATATGACCCTTACTGTCGAAAAAGAAGAAGAGAAATTAAATAATATTATAGATTTAATTAATAAAAGAGTAAATAAACAAAAACAATATAGAGATGATTATAGTTATATAACTGGAGAAGATGCTTATTTTTTGATAGATATTATGGATTATGAAAAACTACCTGATTTGGAAAAAAGATTGGATATAGTAAAGCATTATTTATCTATTAAAGATAGAATAGTTAATTTGTCTTTAAATATAAAAGAGTATAATAAAGAATTAAAAGATAATCCTGATAATAGAAGAATAAATACTAAACTTAATAAATCATCTAAAAAAATAAATGGGTTATTAAATTCATTAAAAAAAGAAGAAATTTTAGAATTATTATATGAATTTTGTATTGTTGATAGCTATCATGTAGAAGATGTAGATAATAATATTATGTTAAAGAATATATTGTCTACTAATACAAAAAAGAGAGAAAAGAAAGTAAAAATATATAAAAAAGAAGAAAATGTTGATGAAATAAAAGATATATCTATAAGTGATAAAAATAAAGTAGAAGATAAAAAAGATATAGAAATTAAGAATAAAAAAGATGGAAATAATATTAATATAAGTGATGCTTCTATATTTATTATTCCTGGTGATAAATTAGAAATTAGTGATAGTGAAGATGTTCCTAAAAAGGATATAGAAGAGTATGTAGGATATAATGAAGAAAAAGAAGAAGATAATAATAATGATATAGTAGTTATTGAAGAAAATAAAGATGAAGAAACAGAAAATAAAGAAGAGGAAACAGAAGAAAAAGCTTGTGAAGAAGAAAAACAAGATGATGTTGAACCC
>CACXFI010000056.1 GCA_902766875.1 uncultured Erysipelotrichaceae bacterium
GTTAGATTATAAAACCCCAATTCAGTATAAAACCGAATTAGGGTTCTAATAAATCTTTTTTAAGTGTCTACTTTTTATTGACTAATTTAATTGGAGTTTATAGACTCCTTTTTCTTTTTGAAATGTAAAGTATATAAAAATATATGTTAAAGTATTAGTTTTTATGTTATTATATAATAGAGGATGATAATATGAAGAAGACTTTAACAAGGATGGATAATCAATTGTTAGTTATTACATTAGCTTTTTTTGTATTTGGTTTAATAATGATATTAAGTGCTTCTTCTATGGAATCATATATGAGGTATGGATATAGTCCTTATTATTATTTTATTAGACAAGCTATTTTTTTAGGTGTTGGATTATTTATATCTTTTATAACAATTAATATACCTTCTAAGGTTTTTAGAAAATTTTCTTTATTACTTATTTTAGTAATAATGTTTATATTGGGTGGATTACAAGTGTTTGGATATTTGGCTAAAGGAAGTAAGAGTTGGATACAATTAGGGCCTGTAAATATTCAACCTAGTGAATTTGCAAAAATATTTATAGTAATGTTTTTAGCTAATTACTATGATAAAAATAAAGAAAAATTAAATAATACCTGGTCTTTAATAAAACCATTGATACCTTGTATTATAGTGGTTATACTTGTTATGTTGCAACCAGATTTGGGAACAGCTGGTATTATAACATTAATTACAATATTACTTTTTTATGCAGTTCCTCTTAGAAGTAATTATAGGAAAAATATTAATATGTTACTTGTAAGTGGAATAATATTACTTTCTTTAGTATTTGTAATTACAAAGGGGTCATTTTTAAAGGGATATCAATTAAATAGATTTAATTTTTTAGATCCTTGTGAAAGATATCAAGAGGAATCTGGTTATCAATTATGTAATAGTTTTATAGCTTTTACTAATGGTGGTACTACAGGTCAAGGACTCGGTAAAAGTACACAAAAATACTTGTATTTACCGGAATCTTATACAGATTTTATATTTCCTATTATAGTAGAAGAATTAGGATTAGTAGTTGGTATTATTATAATTATGTTGTATTTGTATATTCTTTATAGAATATATAGAATAGCTAGAAGAAGTACTAATCTTTATAATTCAATGATTGCTTATGGTATTGGGGTATATATTTTTCTTCATATAGCGATAAATTTAATAGGTGTTATGGGTATTGGACCTTTGACAGGAGTACCTTTACCATTTTTATCTTATGGTGGTAGTTATACTATATCTTTGATGTTTGGTTTATCTTTAGTCCAAAGATCAGCTATAGAGACTAATACTGAGATAGTTAAGAAAAAGAAAAAAATTAAAAAAAGAGTAGAATAAATATAATGTTTATGGTATTATATTGTTAGGAAAGGTAGATTGATATGGGAGATAAAAGTAGTTTAAAATATTTAGCACTTGGTGTTGGATTAATTGTAGTTATGATAGTTGTATTTTTATTAACTAAATAAGCTCTAGATATTTCTAGAGTTTTTTTATAAAATATTTATTTGCTATTCATTTGTAAATCTTTACATATCAATATAATTTTAGTATAATACATAGAGGAAGTGACTATTGATGCAAGAAATTACTTTGAATAATAAAGATTTGTTAATTATGAATTTAGTTCATTATTTTGTTACGGAAAAAAATTATAATCCTATAATACTTCATGGTATAGAAGATGAAGTGTGGTTAGAAAATATGAATGGTGATTATAGAGTTGTTAGAATAGTTGGACATTATATTCATAATAATGAGCAATTAAAATATGATAAATTTAAGGTAAAACAAATTATTAAAAAATTAAAAGTTAAGACTTTGTCTTTATCTTTAAATACATTAACTATTTATACTGATTTAGGCGATAGTGTTAGTTTGACAAAAGATAAATATTCTAATAGTGTTTATGTTAATAATATGGAAAATATAAATAATAATACATTGATAGAAATATTTCCTGATATTGTTGAAAAAACTAATTATAAAGAAGAAGGAATAGAATTATTTGTTAAAATAACTGAAGATATGAATAAAAATAATCTTGAAAAATCTACTAAGTTAGGTAAAATTTTTCAGACGAGAAGACCAGTTATTACATATACTATTATGTCTTTATGTATATTAGCTTTTTTAATGATGTATATTTTAGGTGGAGGCTCTGAAAATGTAGCTACACTTATTATGTTTGGGGCTAACTATAAAGAATTAGTTGTTAATCACCATGAATATTATAGAGTGTTTACTTGTATGTTTTTACATATAGGAATTGCACATCTATTTGCTAATATGTATTCTTTATATATATTAGGACCACAAGTTGAAAACTTTTTTGGTAAGTGGAAATATTTATTTATATATTTAATAAGTGGTATATGTGGTAGTTTACTTACTTTAGGTTTTTCTAATAGTGTTAGTGCTGGAGCTAGTGGAGCTATATTTGGACTTATGGGGGCTTTACTATATTTTGGATACCATTACAGAGTGTATTTAAGTAATGCTCTTGTAAATCAATTATTACCTGTAATATTTGTTAATTTAGGGATAAGTTTAATTATACCTAGTATTAGTTTATCTGCTCATGTTGGTGGTTTAGTTGGGGGTATTATATCATCAATGGTAGTTGGTGTCCCTGAGGAAAAGAATAATGCTGATAGAATTAATGGAATTATTACTTTAACTATATATTTAGGATTTATAATTTATTTAGGCTTTTTTAGATAATTATAAAAAATAATGTCTGTTGTATAAAATATTTAATATTTAATCATAATAAAAATGGTGATGATATGGAATATTTTATAATAGGATTTAGGACGTTATTTTTTTATTTTTTAATATTTTTGATTTATAGGCTTATGGGTAAAAGAGAAGTAGGTCAGTTGGGGATAATAGATTTGATTGTATCTATTTTAATAGCAGAATTTGGAGTTATAAGTATTGATAATTATGATAAAAGTGTTATGTATTCGGTTATTCCTATTTTAGTTCTTACTTTTTTACAAATATCATTAGCTTTTATAAGTATGAAAAAGCCTAAATTTAGAAATTTTTTGGATGGTAATCCATCATTGATTATTAAAAATGGAAAAATCAATTATAAAGAAATGCTTAAACAGAAATATAATTTAGATGATTTACTAGTTCAAATAAGGGAAAAAGGATATAGAAGTATAGAAGAAGTAGAGTATGCAATATTAGAGAATAATGGGACTTTATCTATTTTTAATTTTGATAAGAATAATATTAAAACACCTCTTCCTTTACCTTTGATATTAGATAGTAATATTCAAAAAGATACTTTAAAGATTCTTAACAGAGACAAGAAATGGGTAGATAAATTATTAAAAGATAAAAGTATAGAATTAGAAGATGTTTTTTATGCCTTTTATAAGGATAAAAATATATTTATAATTAAAAATAGTGATTTATTATAAAAAAAATAAGATTGTTAAAAACAGTCTTTTTTTTTTTATATATATTTGGTATAATTAACATAATAGGTAGAATAGGTGATATGTATGAATAACAAATTAATGATATTTGTAGAAATACCTTTAATTGAACAAGAATTAAATATTATGATTCCATTAAATAAAAAGATTGGTAATATAATTATAGAATTAGTAAAATATGTAAATGATAATATGGCAAATGAAGAATTACAGGGTGATAGTTTTTCTTTATTTGATAAAGATACTGGAAAGATTATACCAAATAATAATTATGTAAAAAATAGCAATCTTTATAATGGTCAGGTATTAATATTAATGTAGGAGGTAGTTATGCAACTTATTTTTATAAAGAATAATAATTTAAGAAAACTGACTCTACCTAAAAAAATACAAGGTAATTTTTGGATAACAGATTTGGATGAAAATGGAATTGAAAAAAATATAATAAATGTCGAAGCTAGAGATGGTAAATGGCATTTAATTAGTAATTTAGATGTATATTACGTAGAAAAAAATATAAAGATACCTAGTATAGAATTATCAAATTATAGTTTTTATACTTTAAAAAATAAAACAAATTATATATATATATATTGTTGTCCTTTATTAGATGATACATATAAGTATTATGAAATAGGTAATGATGAAATAACAATTGGTAAGGATGCGAATTCAACTATTCATTATACTATTAGTTTCTTTCAAGATGTTGAAGCTAATCTGATCTCTAAAGGTAATTTTCTTCAATTAACACCTAACAATAATAGTACTTTAGGCGTGTTTGTTAATAATACTAGAGTTTATTATCCAACAACCATTGAAAATGGAGATTATATTTTTATCAGTGGTTTAAAAATAATATATGTGGTTTTAAAAGATAAGAGAGCTTTAATTGTTAATAATATCCCTGCTAAGGTAACTAATCATTTGAAAGAAATACCTAAAATAGAAATTCAAAATAGTTTTACTAAAGAGGAAGAAGATATAGAAGTAAATCTTTATAGTGATGATAATTATTTTCATAAAAAACCTAGATTTATTGAATTGTTGGAAGAATATAACATTGAAATAGATGCACCACCAAATGAAAATTCTCAAAATAAGCAACCATTTATTTTAATGATAGGGCCTATGATTACTACTAGTATGATGTCTTTAATGTATGGATATAATGCTGTTGTTCAATTAAGAAGTAATAATGGTAATATGTCTTCTGCAATAATGTCAATTGTCATGTGTGTCGCTATGCTGGCTGGAACTTTGGTTTGGCCAATGATAAGTAGAAGGTATGAACAAAAAAGAAGTAAAAAAATGGAAATACTAAGACAAAAGAAATATGGTGAATATTTAGAAAATATCAATAAAAATATTAATGATGAGGTAATAAATCAACAAAATATTCTTATTTCTAATAATCCTAATGTTAATGAGGCGCAAGAAACAATTTTGAATAAAACAGTTGACTTATGGCAAAGAAGAGTAGAAGATAGTGACTTTTTAACATTTACATTAGGATATGGTAATGTTCCAATGAAAATAAATATAAAATATCCTGAAGAACATTTTACAATGGAAGAGGATAAGTTAAAAACTATTGCTTTAAATCTAGGAAAAGAAAAAAAATATTTGACTAATGTTCCGATTACTTTTTCTTTAAGGGATAATAATATTTTGGCTGTTATAGGAAATTTAAGAGTTGTAAATGATTATTTAAAAAAAATACTTATTCAATTAATAGCTTATCATAGTTATGATAATCTTAAAATAATTGTTTTAACTAATGAAGATAATCAATTTTATTGGGAAAAAATAAAATCTTTACCACATTTATATAGTGATAATAAAGATTTTAGATATTATGGAACAAATACTGAAGAATATAAAGAAATATTATATCAATTGGATAGCATTATAAATCAAAGAAAAAACACTAAAGATAATAATGAACAACAAAAATTGTGGAATCCTTATTATTTAATAATAACAGATTGTTTTAAAGCTATAAGAAATTTTGAAGTGATAAATCAAATATTTGATAATAAGGATTTGGGATTTAGTATGTTGATTTTAAATGATAAAATATCGACATTACCAGATCAATGTCAAGATTTTATAAATATAGATGGGGATCAAGGTGAATTGTTTAAAACAATACTAAATACTGAGAATATTTTATTTAAAATTGATAATACTCCGATTCAAATAGAAGCTTGTTCTAAAACACTAGCTAATATACCTATAGAAATAACAAGTACTTCAGATGGTCAAATGCCAAATAAAGTTGGATTTTTGGAAATGTATAATGTTGGTAAGATAGAACAGTTAAATATTGAAAATAGATGGAAAACATCTAATCCTATGCTAACTTTAGGAGCACCTGTAGGAATTGGTAAAAGTGGTGAAAAAGTAACTATTGATTTGCATGAGAAATATCATGGACCTCATGGGTTGATAGCTGGTATGACAGGTAGTGGTAAATCAGAATTTTTAATAAGTTATATTTTATCTATGGCTATTAATTATCACCCTTACGAAGTCCAATTTATATTAATAGATTATAAAGGTGGTGGATTGGCAGGAGCATTTGAAAATCAACTTATTCAAACACGGTTACCACACTTGGTTGGTACAATAACAAACTTAGATAAAAACGAAATAAAAAGATCATTAGCTTCTATTGAGAGTGAATTAAAGAGAAGACAAAGAAAATTTAATGAAGCAAGAGAAATTGCGGGTGAAAGTACAATTGATATTTATAAATATCAAAAATTATACAGACAGGGAATAATAAAAGAACCTATATCACATTTATTTATAATTAGTGATGAATTTGCTGAGTTAAAAGCACAGGAACCAGAATTTATGGATCAATTAATATCAACAGCACGTATTGGTCGTAGCTTGGGTGTACATTTAATTTTAGCAACTCAAAAACCAAGTGGTGTTGTAAATGATCAAATTTGGTCAAATACTAGATTTAGGGTGTGTTTGAGAGTACAGGATACATCTGATTCTAATGAGGTTATAAAATGCCCTGATGCAGCTTATTTAAAACAAGTAGGTAGATTTTATTTTCAGGTAGGTCAGAATGAAATCTTTACAATAGGTCAATCAGCTTATGGTGGTGTTCCTTATATACCATCTGAAACAATAAAAAAATCTATAGATAGTTCTATAAATGTATTAAATAACATTGGAATACCTATAGCAAATTTGGAAGAAGAAAAAAAGGCAGAGAAGGTTGAAGATAAGGGGGAAGAATTATTAAATATTGTTAATTATTTATCACAAATTGGTAAAAATGAAAATATTCAAGTAACACCATTATGGCTACCTAAAATGCCTGAATTAATATATATAGAAAATATTAAAAGACAATTTAATTATAAACCAATTGCATTTACTTTTAATCCAGTAATTGGTTTATATGATGATCCTAATTCTCAATATCAAGGGTTAGCTACTATTAATTTAACAGAAAATGGTAATACTTTAATATATGGTATGAGTAGTAGTGGAGAGGTATTATTGTTAGGTACATTAATTTATTCTCTATCTATAGAACATACTCCACAAGAAGTTAGCATCTATGCTATAGATTGTGGTTCAGAAACATTAACTATGTATAGAAATATTCCTCATGTAGGGGATGTAGCTTTAATTTCAGAAACAGAAAAAATAGTTAACTTATTTAAAATGATTTTAGAAACAGTAGCAGATAGAAAAAAAACATTTGTAGAATATAATGGGGAATATAATTATTATGTTAAACATAGTGGTAATACATTACCTGCTATTGTGATAATAATAAGCAATTATGAAACGTTTAGAGAAACATATGAAGATTTAGATGACTTAATTAGAGTGATATCTAGAGATTGTGTAAAATATGGAATATATCTAGTAGTTACTGCTTCTAGTACTAGTGGTGTTAGAGGTAATGTATCTCAAAATTTTGGTAATACTATGACATTACAATTAAATGATGATAGTGATTATTCATATTTATTTGGTAATATAAATAAATTAACTCCATCTTCTTTATATGGTAGAGGTTTAATAAAATTAGATCAAGTATATGAATATCAAACTGCTCATGTAACTAGTGATGATGCTTTGATTCAATACATTAAAGAGTTGTCTGAAAAATTATCAGAAGCTTACCAAGGATATAAGGCAAAAAAGGTACCAATATTACCGGAAATAGTAAAATTTGAAGAAATATTAACCAAAGATTCATCATTAGAAAAATTACCTATAGGAGTAAATAAAGATACTTTAGATACAGTTACCTATAATTTTAAACAAGATAAAGCTACTCTAATTCTTATGGAAGATGAAGAAATAATTCCTAAAATATTTAAAAACTTTTCTAAAGCATTTAATAAATTTTCAAAGTTAATAGTAATAGATGCTGATAGTATGATTGAACCAACTAATGATTATATATATATTAAGGATAACATAGATCAAAATCTTACTAATTTAGTAAATCTACAAAATGATGGAAATCAATATTTGTGTGTATTTTTAAATATGGGATCTTTTGTTAAAAAATTATCAGAAGAATCAAAAGAACAATTATCTAAATTATTTGATAAATCTAAAGAAGAAAGTTCTAATCTTCATTTTATATTATTTGGAATACCTGATTTATTAAAAGAATATGTGTATGATGATTGGTTTAAAAATGGAGTTGAAAATAAATCAGGAATATTTATTGGAAATGGTATAGATAATCAAAATGTATTAAATGTAGAAGATTCATATAAATTATCAAAGATAAAATTAGCAAATAATTATGCGTTTATAATTAAAAAAGGTAGGTCTATTTTAATAAAAATAATAGAAGAATAATATGTAAAAAAAATGTCAAATATTTGATAAAAGATTGAAATAATAATAATAAATAATTTATAATGAAATAAAGGTAGATAGCCTTTAGAAAGAAGGAATGATAAAAATGTTAGCAGATAGAACAGTTGCTAATAAAAAAATGATAGCAGAATATTTGAATAACGCACAACATTATAGTGCAAAAGCAGCATCTGAGTTAAGTAAGTTACCAGAACTGATTTATAATGTATCAACTAAATTTATTGGGGAACCTGGGTCTGAGTTGGTTAAAGCATATGATAATTTTATAAATGATTCTTTTAAAGCTTTTAATTACTTGAAAGGACATTCTCCATCTACTAATCATAGTTTATATGAAGCTTTAGAAACTGCGTCTTCAGCTGGGACAACAGCAGTACCTTTACCAAGGTTTAATGATGTAGTATATCCTGAGTTGGGTGAAGTTAAAAGAGCAAATTCTAGTGATGATTCAGGTTTAACTTCTGCAAATGAAGTTTTAGCAGCACTTAATGATATATTTTTAGTATCTGTTAATGTACAACAGGCATTTGCTCAGTGTATAGAACAATTTCAAAAAATATGGCATATTTGTGATGGCTTCCCTGATTTTCAAAGTATGGCTAATAGATGTGCAGAAGTCTACAGAGATTCTAATGAAAATTTAAAAGAAGGTATTAAAAACTTTAAAAATGATTTTGAAGCAATTATGAAACAATATCAATCTGATTATGGACAAAAATCAGGACTTACTGATGATGTTATTAAACAATTCGAACATAAATTAGAAGCAACAGCAATTCGTTTCAATAAAATACCATCTATAAATGATGCAGCAAGTAGTTTTGTTGTAGAAACTGGTCATTAATTGATTGATTATGCAGTTAATGTTATATTACATTGGCTGCTTTTTTTATTGAAACAAGTATTATGTATTATTAGTTTTAAAAGAAATTAAATAACTTTTAATAAATAATTAAAATGCCTTTGATATATAATTTATATATTGAATATTTATATATAACCTTTATATTTATAATAATAAATGGTATAATATGTATAGGAGGGTATGAAATGATACTTAACTTGAATAAGGAATCTTTAGCTAGTTTAAATGGAAAAATTAAAGAAGAGATAGATAATTATAGTGGATTAATTGATAATGTAGTTAATGAATTAAATGATTTAAATATGGTTATACAAGGTAAGAATTATGATGATTTAATGAATAATTATAACTATAATAAAGAGAAAATATTATTTTCTAAAGAGATATTAACTGAATATCATAATATAATAAATAAGTGTTTAATTAATTATACTAATCTATCTGAAGGAGTTAAATATGACGAATAAATTTGAACTTAATTTAACATATATTGATCCTGATAAGTTAGAAGATAAGATAAGTAAGTTATCTAGGAATATAGTTTTACTAAAGAATTCTATTACTAAACTTGATAATTATTTTAATAATTTGAATGATAAATTTTTATGGGAAAGTCCTGGTTCAAATATGCTTTTGGAGAGATATGTTAGTGATAAGAAAAATTTTGAATTAATATGTGGATTATTTGAAAGTTATATATCTTATCTTATGAGAATTAAGAACTCATATGATGATAGGGTTATTAAGATGAAGAAAGAGATAGGTAATTTGTGATGAAAATAAGTGTTAATCAGGTATCTATAAATATTTTAGATGAAATAGCTAATAACGATTTTTTTGATTATTATAGAAATAATATATATACTAAAGTTTCTAATAGTACTAATCCAGAAATTATAACTTTAATTCAAAATTTGGATAAAGATATAGATTTATTATATAAGTCGATTGTTAAATTTACTAAATTTTTAAAAGATTATATTGAGGATTATAGGAGTATTGGAATATATTTAAAAAGTGGAAAACTAGCTAATATAAATAATCCTAATTTACAAAGTATTATTAGTAATACTAAATCAATAACAAATATTAAATTAGAGGATTTTAACATACCTAATAAACAAATAAATATTAATTATGAGGAAAAATTTTAGAAGGTGAATTATGGATGATATAGTAATAAGTTATAATGATTTTGATGAATTAATTATCGGTATAAAGAATTTAATAAAAGAATATAATGACAATTATTCTACTATCAATGATATTATTAATAATATTCAAGATAATAATATTTGGGTTGGTAAGGATAATATTGTGTTTACAGAACATTATAAATCTTATATTAAATATTTTGATAAAGTGTTAGCAAATTTAGAAGATTATTATGAATATTTAAATAATACTAGCTTGTTATATAAAAATATAGAAAAGGAATATGGAAGTAAAAATATAGATGGTTGAAGATAAAATGAATAAAGAGATAATATCGACGGAAGAATTAAAAAAAGATTTACAAAAAATAAAAGGAATAGTAGATGAATTGGATGGTAAAATAGATAAAATAAACGAAAAATTAATTGCTTTGTCTACAAGTAATAATATTTATTATTCAGAAGCTAGTATAAATATTCATAATAATTATGTAGAGGATAGAATAAGAATTAAAAAATTGCATGAATCATTCAAGAAATTTATAGATGATACTATGATAATACCGATGAAATATGAAGAATTAGAGAATAAAATAATAGAAGAGGTCAAAAATATTCCAATTAATAATTTGGAGGTGTAAGATGGTTAATAATGAAATAAATGTATTAATTAATAAATTACAAGATTTGAAAAAAGATTTATTGTCATTAAATGATAATCTAAAACAAAATATAGGTGATTTAACTTTAATAAATACTTCTAATTATATTGATACTAAAGTAAATAACATAAATACTATAATTATAAATTTACAGAAATTAATTGTATAGAATATTAGTTTACATATTAAAAACTAATATTTTCTTTTTGTATAATGATTGACTTTAATTATAAGTTATATTATAATTTATATGAAAATAGATAATAAGAGGTGATTGATATGAATTGTACGAATTGTGGATCTGTTGTGAATCCAGGAGATAGTGTATGTATGAATTGTGGAGCTCCTATAGGAGGAAATGGTGGAATGCCAATGAATAATGGAGGCATGATGCCTCAGAATAATATACCACCTCAAATGAATTCAAATATGAATAATGGAATGAATGGAGGCATGATGTCTCAAAATAATATGCCACCTCAAATGAATCCAAATATGAATAATGGAATGAATGGTGGGATGATGCCACAAAATGGTATGCCACCTCAAATGGATCCAAATATGAATAATGGAATGAATGGGGGAATGATGCCACAAAATGGTATGCCACCTCAAATGGATCCGAATATGAATAATGGAATGAATGGTGGAATGATGCCACAAAATGGTATGCCACCTCAAATGAATCAAAACATGAATAATGGGATGATGAATAATATGGGATTACCTACAGGCCCAGATGATAGTGTATCTAATAATGGTAAATCAAAGAAAAAGGTTAGTCCATTATTAATATTTTTGATAATTGTCCTTATTGGTGTTTTGGCATATGCTGGTCCTTATTGGTATAAGCAATGGTTTGGTGAGGATAAAAATGGTAGTGGTACAGAATCAGAAAATAATGGAGTTTCTGAAGAACCTTCAATAGTTTTAAATAATTATACATTTACTATTCCTAGTGGATTTGAAGGTAATTTGGGTGATAATAAAGTTATTTTCAATAATTCAGAATATGTGATTTTTGTAACTCCAATTCATGTAAAATATGATGATTTAAAGGCTAATGTATCAGATTTGAAAGATGTAGTTAAAAGTTTAGGCATTACTTTTGAAGAAAAAGATGATTATAGTGTAAGTAATGAAGAAATAGAATATTTGGTTTTTGATGGTAAATATCAGGATAAAGATATTAATTATTTCTATACAAGATTAGGAGATAATGATTCTTTAGAAGGAATTATATTTAAGAATGCAGAAAGCTTTGATAATGTGTATTCTAGTATTAATTCTATGGTATCTAATGTTTCTATTTCTGAAAATGGAGAGGAAGCTGTTTATTCAAAAGAAAATTTAGGAGTTAAAAATATTGACGTTAGTTTAGTAAATGATTCATTTTCTAATAATTCTTCAGAAAATGAAACTGTAGATACTCCAACTGAAACAGAAGAAACTGAATAATTATAAATAATAAAATTAAAAGAATTTAAGATATTTCTTAAATTCTTTTTTAATTGGTAAATCTTAAACTTTCATTTGATATGTTAAATACCATTCCCAATAGTAGCATATATGATAGGAGTGATGATCCACCATAGCTTATAAATGGTAGAGTAATTCCCATTATTGGTAATAAACCAATAGTCATTCCTATATTTTGTATTTGTTGAAATAATAATACGGCTATTATCCCCCCAATAGCATATTTATCTGCTATATTGGTGGTTTTATTTACCATGCTTATTAGGCTATAATCAAAAAATATTATTAATCCTAAAAGAAACATTGCTCCTAATAATCCAAAACAAGATGTATATACTGCAAATATAAAATCTGTTTGCATTTCTGGGAAATATATTGGTACATTATTAAATCCATGACCTAATAGTCCAGCACTACCTATTGCAGATAGTGAGTTTTCTAATTGCATTCCACTACTATCTGACCAATTAAATATTCTATCCATTCTATATAAAAGACTAGTTCCAAATATATTTATAAATAAGTCAGAATTAAATTTATATAGAGCTATTAATCCTCCAACTAGAATAGCGCATATTAGAAATAATATAATAAACCATCTTTTTCTAAGCCCACCTACAAAAAGCATTACAAATGTTATTATTAAATAAATAATTACAGCACCAGTATCAGGTTCAATAAATGTAAGAACAGATGGTATTCCTACTAGTATTAATACTTTTATTAAAAAAATAAACTCTTCTTTTACTGTTGGTTGTATATAATTTTCGTTAAAATCATTTATCATTCTTGATAATAATATAATTAAAAATATTTTCATAAATTCACTAGGTTGAAAAGATCCTATATATGGAATAACAAACCAACATCTAGCATTATTAACGTCTTTACCTAAAAATAATACTAGAAATAAAAGTATTACTCCTATTATATACAATATATAAGCGTTGTTATATAAAAATTTATTACCAAATGTCATCATAATATAGGCTATAAATATACCTAGACCATACCAAACTATTTGTTTTATCCAAAAAGTAGCATACTTGGCTGATAACATACTTTTAGTACAATATATTGATATAACACTTATAATTGCAAATAATATAATAGGTATTAATATTGATTTGGATACTGCAAATTTGGATATGTTTTTAATATTATCACCTACATTCTAAAAAGGTCTAATAATATTTTATCGCAAAGTTTTAATAATAACAAGTATTTTTTTAGATATTTAGCATATAATTTAATGAGGTTGATATATATGAAAAAACTACCTATGATGTATCATAATAAAATTACTAGAAATATAGAGAATAATGAAAAAATATATAGTTCTATGGATAATGATAAAAAAGATGACTCTGTTGAATTTTTTGATATAGATAGGAAAATAAAAAATATTTTTAATCATCCTGACTATATCTATAAAGTAAATGTTAGTATTACTACTAATAGTGGTGTTTTAAATAAAGTAATAATAGGTAAGAATAATGATAATTTAATTACAATAGATAATGAGTATATACCTATATCTAGTATTATAGATATTAGTAAAAATAACTAAAAGTTCTTTTGAACTTTTTTTAATTACTTAATTGATATAAAGGTTCGTAAATGTTATAATTAAATTAATAGGTGATAATTATGTCTAAAATTAGGGTTATGAGTGAAAATTTAGCTAATAAGATAGCAGCAGGAGAAGTTGTAGAAAAGTGTGTATCTATTGTTAAGGAATTAGTTGAAAATAGTATTGATGCTAATAGTACGGAGATAAAAGTACAATTAAAAGAATCTGGACTTAGAGAGATAAAAGTAATAGATAATGGTATAGGTATGGATAGAGATGATGCTAAATTGGCTTTTGAAAGACATGCTACTAGTAAATTATATAAAGATGATGATTTATTTTTTATTAATTCGTTAGGATTTAGAGGTGAGGCATTACCTTCTATTGCAGCTGTTAGTGATGTTGTATTAAAAACTTGTCATGATGAAATTGGAACGATGATTCATATTAAGGGTGGTAAAATATTAAAAATTGAAGATAGTGAACTTAGGACTGGTACTTCTATAACAATTACTAGTTTGTTTTATAATACTCCTGCTAGGCTTAAACATTTAGCTAGTCCTTATAGTGAGCTTGCTAATGTTGTAGAATATATAAATAAGATAGCTTTATCTTATCCTAAAATTAAATTTATACTTACTAATGATGATAAGGAATTATTAAATACAGATGGTTCAGGTAATCTACTTAAAGTAATTAAATCTATTTATGGATTAGATGTTACTAAGAGAATGATTTCTATAGAAGGAAGTAATTATGAATATAATATAAGTGGTTATATATCTATGCCAGAAGTTACTAGATCTAATAGAAATCATATGACTACTATTGTTAATGGTAGAGTAGTTAGAAATAGTATACTTAATAAAACTATTAATGAAGCTTATAGTAAATATAAAGAAGATACTAGATATCCAATAGTAGTTATTATAATAGATACTGATCCTAGTTTAATAGATGTTAATATTCATCCTTCTAAATTAGATATTAAATTTAGTAATTTTGATGATTTAAAAGAATTAATATCTAGTTCTATAGATAAGGCTATTAAAGATAAATTGTTAATACCTAAAGTAGAAGAAAAAGTAAAAGTAGAAGAATTGAGTTACGATAATTTATCTTTAAATTTGGAAAGAGAAGTAGTTAAAGATAATGATGATTCTCTTTATAAAGCAAAATTAAATGATTTAGTTAACTTTAATTATGAAGATAATTTAGAAGATGTTGAAGAAAATAATAATTATGTTGAAGAATTACCTAGTGAAAAATTACCTGAATTATATCCTGTAGGTTTGGCTTTGGGGACTTACATTATTTGTCAAAATGATACTGGTATATATTTAATAGATCAGCATGCAGCTCAAGAGAGGGTTAATTATGAGAAATATAAATATTTATTAGGTCATCCTACTAATAATTATATGGAAACATTAGTACCTTTAGTTATTGAACTTCCTGTTTCTGATTTTATTGTGATAAAAGAAAACAAAGATATATTAGATAAAATAAATATTAAATTAGAAGAATTTGGTAGTAGTTCATTTAGAGTACTTACTTATCCTACATGGTTTCCTAGTGGTAAGGAAGAAATGATAGTTAAATCAATTTTTGAAATGATACTTACTAAAGAAAAAGATTTTTCTATTGAAAAATTTAATGATAATTTATCTAAGATGGTGGCTTGTAAAGCTAGTGTTAAGGGTAATACTAGAATTACTGTAGAAGATATGGAAAGCCTTATAAGTCAATTAAGACAATGTGATAATCCTTTTAATTGTCCGCATGGTAGACCTACAATAATTCATTATACTATATATGAATTAGAAAAATTATTTAAAAGGAGTATATAGTAATGAGAAGTAATTATGATAATTTAGATAAGTTAATGGATTCTATATTTAAGATGTATGATTTATATGAACAATTTATTTGGGATCATAATAACAAAGATTACAGAATTAAAGTGTTAGTTGAAGATAAATTATTTAGAATAATGTTACAAGCTAAAGATGATATTATAGATATATTTCAATTACAGTTTGATAATGGAGAAAAAGAATTGCAAAAATATATAGTTTTATCGGTATTTAGATATTCTTTTAGAGATATTCAAATCCATAATAATGGTAGTGTATTTTTCAATGTTATTCATAGGCCTTATCTTAAATATAAAATAAATGATAATGATATTTTAAATGAAGTTATAGATGTATCTAATAAACATAATGAATATAAAAATAATGAATTAGATAATGATTTATCACTAAAATATTATAAAATATTAAAAAATGATAGATTAGATAATAATATTGTTGATTTAGCTAGATACAGAGTATCTTTATCTAAGAGATTAGTAAAAGGAGATTATAATGGATAAAATTATAGTTATAGTTGGACCTACAGGAGTTGGTAAAACTAAACTTAGTGTAGAACTTGCTAAAAAATATGATGGAGAGATTATTAATGCTGATTCTATGCAAATATATAAAGATTTAAATATAGGTACAGCTAAAATAACTGAAGAAGAAAAAGAGAATATTCCTCATTATTTATTTGATATTAAAAATGTATTAGAAGATTATTCTATATATGATTATCAAAAAGATAGTAGAAAAGTTATAGATGATATAATAAGTAGAAAAAGAATACCTATAATGGTAGGTGGTACTGGTTTGTATATTAAGAGTAGTTTATATGATTATAGATTGAACTCTAATATTAGTAATAATACTTATGATGATATAAGTACAGCTGATTTATATGATAAATTATTAGAAATAGATAAAGATATTATTATAGATAAGAATAATAGAAGAAGAATAATTAGAGCTTTAAATTACTTTAATGATAATAATGAATCTATTAGTAAGAATAAAACTAATAAATTATTATATGATGCTATATTTATAGGCCTTACTACTAATAGAGATAATTTATATGATATTATAAATAAAAGAGTAGATAAGATGATAGATAATGGTCTTATAGAAGAAGTAAAATATTTTTATGATAAAAATATTCATACTAAACCTTTAATGGGAGGTATTGGGTATAAGGAATTATATAAATATTTTGATGAAGAAATAAGTAAGGAAGAGGCTATAGAATTAATAAAGAAAAATTCTAGGCATTATGCTAAAAGGCAATATACTTTCTTTAATAATAGTATGAATGTTAAATGGTTTAATACTGATTATAATAATTTTAATAATACAGTAAATGAAGTATCTAAATATATAGATTCTTTAATGTAATAGTTAAAGATTAAACAAAAAAGTTTAATCTTTTTTATTTATAAAATAAAAAGTGTTTTTAATATTTGTATAGAATAATATTATTGAAGAACTTATTATTAGGGAAAGGATGATATGATTAGAATATTAAAAAAATATAAAATAGTAATTACTATTATAGTTTTAATAATACTTATTATTGGAAGTATTATGATAAGGATAAGATTACATGAAGAAGAGGATGTTGAAATAGTAGAAGATATAAAAGAAGATAATTTAGTTAAAGAAGAAGATAATAAAGAAATAGAAGATGTTTCTAATGTTTATGTTGATATAAAAGGGGCTATTAAAAATCCTGGAGTATATGAAATAGAAAAAGATAAAAGAGTTATAGATGTTATTAATAAGGCTGGAGGATTAAGTGATAATGCTAATACTAGTTTTGTTAATTTAGCTAAAAAAGTAGAAGATTCTATGGTAGTTATAATATATACTGAAGAAGAGATAGAAAAGGCAAAGAAGGATGAAATAACTTATGTTATAGATAATAAGTGTGTATGTCCTAAAATAAATAATGATGCTTGTTTAGATAAGAATATTAAAAAAGAAGATAATACTAAGAAAGAGGAAGAATCAGATAATAATACTATTAGTGATAAGATAAATATTAATACAGCTAGTTTGTTAGATTTGCAAACATTACCAGGAATAGGAGAATCTAAGGCTAAAGCTATTATTGAATATAGGGATAATGAAGGAAGTTTTAGTAGTATAGAAGATATTAAGAATGTATCTGGTATAGGAGATAGTTTATACGAGAAGATTAAGGAATATATTACAGTCTAGATATTTATTTAAAATATTAGTAATTATATTTGTAATTGGAGATATAATATTTTTAAATATTTATAAATATGAAAGTAAATATAATATTAATGATAATAATATAATAGGTATGGTTACAGATATAAAATATTATGATGATAAAGTTAATATTTATATTAAGGGTAGAGAAAAATTATTAGTTAAATATTATAAAGAGATAGATGGTATTAAATTAGGAGATAGAATAAGAGTAATAGGTAAATTAGAAGAACCTAGTAATAATACTATTCCTAATTTATTTAATTATAAAGATTATTTATATAATAATGGGATATATTATATTGTTAATGCTGATAATATTATTAAAATAAAGAATAATACTTCTGTTTTATATTATTTAAAGAATAAGATAATTAAAAGGATAAATAAGATAAGTAAGAGTAGTAGTTATCTTAAAACATTTATATTAGGAGATAAGAATGATATTGATAAAGATATTGTTAGTAGCTATCAAAATAATGGTATATCTCATTTGTTTTCAATATCTGGTATGCATGTTAGTTTGTTTGCGGGTATTCTTCTTAGTTTATTAAAGAAATTTAGTTATAGTAATAGATATAATTATAGTATAGTTATATTCTTTCTTTTTATATATATGTTTTTAGTTAATTATACATCTTCTATTTTAAGAACTTTTACTATGTATTTAGTTAGTTCTATAAATAAAGTATTTAATTTTAAAATAAAAAGTATTGATATAGCTTTAATATCTTTAATTATATTAGTTATTATTAATCCTAGAATAATACTTAATATGGGATTTCAATATTCTTATATAGTCAGTTTTAGTTTGATATTACTAAGTAAAAAGATAAATAATATAAGTAATTATTTTATAAAATTATTATATATATCTTATATATCTTTTTTAGTATCTATACCTATATGTATATATAATTTTTATCAAATAAATATAATTTCTATTATTTTAAATATGTTTATGGTACCAATAGTTAGTATTATTATATTTCCTTTATCTTTAATTACTTTTATTATTCCATATTTAGATAATGTTTTATATTTATTTATTAAAGTAATAGAAATTACATCTTTATATAGTAGTAAGATAAATATACTTACTATTAATCTATGTAAGATAAGAGTTTATATAATTATTATTTATTATGTTTTTATTTATTTATCTTTATATGATTATAGATATATATGTATATTAATTATAATAATATGTATTCATCAAAATATTAGATATTTTGATGGTAATACTAATATATTAACTTTAGATGTAGGTCAGGGTGACTCTATACTTATTAAGTTTCCATATAATAAAAGTAATGTATTAATAGATACTGGTGGTATAACTTATGGTAATAGTAATTATAGTATTGTAAAATCTAAGACAATACCATATTTAAAGAGTATTGGTGTTAAAAAAATATCATTTTTAATTATTAGTCATGGAGATTACGATCATTGTGGGGAAACCATTAATTTAGTTAATAATTTTAAAGTAGAGAAAGTATTTTTTAATTGTGGAGAATTTAATGATTTAGAAAAAGAATTAATTGAAGTATTAGATAAAAAGAAAATAAAATACTATTCATGTATTAAAGAATTAAACATTAATAGTAATAAATTACATTTCTTACAAACAAGAGAATTCGATAATGAAA
>CACXFI010000057.1 GCA_902766875.1 uncultured Erysipelotrichaceae bacterium
TATGACAAAGTAGCTAAAATACTAGGATTAGATTATCCTGGAGGACCAATTATAGATAGATTAGCTAGTGAAGGTGAAGACACATACGAATTACCATTACCATTAAATGATGATTCATATAATTTCTCATTTAGTGGTCTTAAAAGTGCTGTTGTAAATTTAGTACATAATGAAAACCAAAGAGGTAATACTATTAGAGTAAAGGATATGTGTAAATCATTTCAAAATAGAGCTAATACAATATTAGTTAAAAAAACTATGAAAGCATTAGAAGAATATAAAGTAAATAATTTAGTGTTAGCAGGTGGAGTATCAGCAAGTAAAGCTTTAAGGGAAGAATTAACTAAAAAATGTCAAGAAAAAAACATTAATATTTCAATGCCAAGATTAAAATATTGTACAGACAATGCCGCCATGATAGGAGCAGCTGCTTATTATGCATATAAAAAAGGAATAACAGCCGATCTTACATTAAATGCCAAAGCTACAGACAATTTATATAATGTCGAATAAAAAAATAAAAAAAACCAAAAAACTATTGAAATATAAAAAAAATTAGTATATAATAAAATAGTCTTTTGGATTTATGCCTAATTAGCTCAGTCGGTAGAGCACTCGGCTGTTAACCGATAGGTCGTAGGTTCGAGTCCTACATTAGGCGCCATTAAGATAATAAAAACCCTATTAAAGGGTTTTTTATTTTTTAAATACTTTTTTCTTATTCATATATTCTTCCATAGTTACTTGATGGTATTCTTCTGTCAAAATTCTAGTAGCTTCCCTAAAAAGCGTACATAATCTGTCTTTAATATCCGTACGTTGATAATCTAATTTGCTTCTTAAATCATACATAACATTTTTAATCTCGTAGTTAAATTTTTCACAATCATAATGATATTTATGTATATAATTAACAAAACTCAAAGATATTAATTCCTCATCTCTACTTATTTTAAAATAACAAATATCATCATATTCTTCTTTTTTAAAATCACTAGAAATCTTAACTTCTTTATCATCACCTAGAAAATGAAAGAATGGATAATATAAAGGATGATCTATATCAAAATTAAATGTTAATTCATCTTTTTCTGTATTTTCACTATAACCAGAAAAACCATAATCATCAGAATATATTAATCTATAATCTTCATAGACATCATTATTCATAATACTTTCTTGTATTATAATAGATCTTCCTAAAAACGTTAAAGATATATTTCTATCTTTATTTATATTTTGTTTAAATTCTTTCATCAAAACCACCGATATATATCACTTTTTTATATTAGGATTAAATTGCTCTAAAGTATCTATAATACCCTTAGCAAAAGAAAAATTCTCTTTATAAATAGTATCATTATGACTATATTGATTACTAAAAGCTGAAGGTTCTAAAATAGTCATCAAAAATAAAGTATTATTCTTAAAAGTAACCCTAATAGATATTCTAGAACAACTATCTTTTGCAAAAGGAATAGCATGAGAATCTTCAGCTTGCTTTTTCTTTAATACAGCAGTCTGATCCTCCATTAGTTCATAATCTTCAATTTGATCATAAGTACATTTAATATTGTTTTTCTTTCTATCATGTAAAACAATATTTTTGTTATTGTCTATACTAATACCAGACATAATCTTATTCAAATTTTGATAGGTTGGAACAATACCACATAAATATTTACAACGAGTTTCTATTTCATTATCTCTATATTCCTTATCAATACAAAATTTAATTAATTTGTTAACATTATTAATATAATCATTAATAATAAATACAATTTGATTAAAATTAACATATTGAAATGTCAAAGATTTTCTTATTATCTCAAACAAATAAATTTCATTATATTTAACAATTTTATAAGAGTAATCATTAATAAACCATATCCACCTATTAGTACATATCATATAATATTTATCACCGGTTCTTTTTTCTGTAATAACAAATGCAAATAAATATGTTTCCCAAATAGGTATAACATTAGCTAAAAACTTAGAACTTTCGTCAGTTAAATTAGGACACAAATTTTTCAACTCTTGTGCCCTTCCTGGTATAGCATCTTTTTCCTGGACATCTAATTTAATCATATTTCCTAAGGTTAAAGATTTTTTAATAGCATTATCATATCTAGCCTTATCTTGAGCCATTTTCTGTGACTTACTCTTCACAAACTCAAAAAATCCCATATTCTTCATAATAATCATACCCTTATATTATATATAATAACATAACAAACAAAATCCGACAATATTTATTTACAAATAATTTAAAATATTATATACTTATTATGTGTAATTCTTTGAATTTTATGAATATTTCATAAAGGGAGTGGTACTAGTGGATAATAATAAAATAATAAAAGTATTTGAACAATATATGAAAAAATTTAACCTAAATAAAAACTCTATAAAAGCCAGGTATTTTCATGCCTTAAAAGTAATGGAATTATCTGAAGATATCGCTAGCGTATTAGGTATATTTTCAGAAGAAGAAGTAACGGTATGTGGATTAATTGGATTATTTCATGACCTAGCTAGTTTTAAAGAAACTTCATATGAATTGGATAACGATGATGAAACAAAAATAAGAGAAACAGTTGATATCATATTTGAAGAAGGACTAATAAGAAAAATAACAAGTGATACTAAATATGATAATACTATCAAAATAGCCATCTATTGTTATAACAAAACAACATTACCAGACAAATTAGATCCTAAAATAAAACATTTTTGTCAAGTATTAAAAGATGCGCATAAACTCGATAATTTTAGATTAGTATTAAATTACCCTTATATAGATTTACATATTGATAATTACCCAACAGAACTTGTTTACAATACATTCAAAGAGTTTAAAACTGTAAATAATAAAGTATCAGAGAATAATGCTGATGAGATAATAGTTGTCTTATCAGAATCGTTTTCTCTAAATTATAGATATAGTTATCAAGTATTAATAGAAAATGATTATATAAGTAAAATAATTCATTCCTTATTAATAAAAGATAAAAATATAACACGTTTCTTTAAACAAATAGAACATGTACTAAATGGTTATTTAAAAAGAAAGATAGGTGTATAATATGCTTGCTAAAAAATACAACCACCAAGAAGTAGAAAAAGGGAAGTATAATTATTGGCTAGAAAAAGATTTCTTTAAATCAGGTGATTTAACAAAAGAACCATATTGTATTGTAATACCACCACCTAACGTAACAGGTAAATTACACTTAGGACATGCTTGGGATACAACTATTCAAGATATATTAATAAGATATAAAAGAATGGATGGTTATGATACTTTGTGGCTTCCTGGAATGGATCATGCGGCTATTGCAACTGAAGCCAAAGTTGTTAAAAGATTAAAAGAAAAAGGAATAGACAAATACGAATATGGAAGAGAAAAATTCCTAGAAGCTTGTTGGGATTGGACCCGTGAATATAGTGATAATATAAGACAACAATGGGGAAAATTAGGACTTTCAGTTGATTATCATAAAGAAAGATTTACTCTTGATGAAGGATTATCTAATGCAGTCAGAAGAGTCTTTGTTGATCTTTATAACCAAGGATTAATCTATCGCGGAGAAAGAATAATTAATTGGGACCCAGATGCCTTAACAGCTTTATCTAATGAAGAAGTTATCTATAAAGAGGATTCTGGAGCTTTTTATCACCTAAAATATTATCTAGAAAATTCAGATGAATACTTAGAAATAGCCACTACCAGACCAGAAACCATCTTTGGAGATACAGCAGTTGCCGTAAACCCCAAGGATACTAGATATAAAAAATATATAGGAAAAAAAATAATTGTACCTATATGTAATAGATTAGTAGATATAGTAGCAGATGAACATGCTGATCCTGAATTTGGAACAGGCGTAGTTAAAATAACCCCAGCTCATGATCCAAACGATTTTGAAGTGGGATTAAGACATAATTTAGAAAAAATAATATGTATGAATCCCGATGCTACCATGAATGAAAATGCCGGCAGTTATAACGGTTTAAATCGCTTTGATTGTCGTGAAAAATTAGTAGAAGAATTAAAAGAAAAAAATTTATTAATCAAAATAGAACCAATGATACACTCTGTAGGTCACTCAGAAAGAACAAACGCAGTAGTAGAACCATATTTATCTAAACAATGGTTTGTTAAAATGAGGCCATTAGCAGATGCCGTTCTAGATAATCAAAAAAATAAAAATAAAAAAGTAAATTTTGTTCCTGAAAGATATGAAAAAATAATGAATCATTGGATGGAAATAACATATGATTGGTGCATATCAAGACAAATATGGTGGGGGCATCAAATACCTGCTTGGTATAAAAATGATGAAGTATATGTAGGAATGGATGCACCAAAAGAAGAAGGCTGGGTTCAAGACCCAGACACATTAGATACATGGTTTTCATCAGCACTATGGCCATTTAGTACTATGGGGTGGCCAGATAATACAAATGACTTAGAAAGATACTACCCTAATGATGTTTTAGTAACAGGCTATGACATAATTCCATTCTGGGTTAATAGGATGACATTTCAAGGATTACATTTTACAGGTAAAAGACCATTTAAGGATTGCTTAATTCATGGCTTAATAAGAGATAAACAAGGAAGAAAAATGTCCAAAAGCCTAGGTAATGGTGTAGATCCTATGGATGTAATAGATACCTATGGTGCTGATTCCCTAAGATTTTTCTTAACCACAGGTACTGCTCCAGGAATGGATTTAAGATATGACGAAGAAAAAGTAAAATCAACTTGGAATTTCGTAAATAAATTATGGAATGCATCAAGATATGTCTTAATTAATTTAGAAGAATTTAAAGAAAAAGATTATACCTTAGATAATCTAACAAACGAAGATAAATGGATATTAACAAAATTAAATAAAACAATAAAAGAAGTAAGAAAATCCATGGATAAATACGAATTTAATATAGTAGGAAGCACAATATATAGTTTCATATGGAATGATTTTTGTGATAAATATATAGAATTATCTAAATTTAATCAAAACAACACAACTAAATCAGTATTATTAAAAGTACTAACAGATATATTGAAAATGTTACATCCATTTATGCCATATGTAACAGAAGAAATATATCAAAAGCTACCAATTAAAGAAAAAGAAAGCATTATGATATCTAAATATCCTATATACAATAAAGAAAATATATATAATAAAGAAACAAAAATTATTGATAATTGCCTAGAATTTATAACAGAATTTAGAAACAAAAAACTAGAATTAAATATAGGCAATGATTATAAGGTAATAAATAAGATAAAGAATAAAGAAGTATCTAATCTTATTGTTAATATGTTAAAATTAACAGATAAATTAGAAAATAAACCTAAATATACAACTCCAATTGTAGTAAAAGTAAATGATTTAGAAATAGATATAGATTATGATAATTCTAAAAATTTTGAGGAAGAATTAGTTTTATTACAGAAAGAAAAAGAAAAATTATTACAATCAATAGAAAGAAGAAAAAAACTATTATCAAATGAAAATTATTTATCTAAAGCACCTGAACAAGTAGTTTCCAAAGAAAAAGAAGATTTAGATAAAGAAGAAAAAAGATTACAAATAGTAGAAGAAAAATTAAAAATAAATAAATAAAAAGGAGATGATAATATGGCAAAATTTTGTCACAACTGTGGGGCTGAATTAGAAGAGCAACAAGTAGTATGTCTAAAATGTGGAGTAGCTGTAAAAAGCACTACTAATGCTACCGTAGACCCTAATGCTAAATCTAAAGTAGCAGCTGGATTATTAGGAATATTTTTAGGTGCATTTGGAGTTCATAATTTTTACCTAGGATATACAAGTAAAGCAGTAACTCAACTATTATTAACAGTACTATCTTGTGGAATTCTTTCATTTGTATCAGGTATTTGGGGCCTAGTAGAAGGAATTCAAATACTAGCAGGAAGCATAACAGCTGATGCCGAAGGTAATCCATTAAAAGACTAATGAATAGATTAAAATATATTTTAATTATGTTTATAGAAGGAATAGTATATTATTTAATTTTTATAAAAAATATTACTATTCCTTGTCTTTTTAAATTGCTAGTAAAGATACCTTGCCCAGGTTGTGGCCTAACCAGAGCATTTAAATCTATATTAGATTTAAAATTAATAAATGCCATTAAATATAATATATTATCAATACCTTTATTTATATTTTTAATAATATCAAATATACTATTTATAATAGATATAATAAAGAAAAATAATAAATCTTCAATTTTTATCAAAAGAATAACTAAACATTACAAATTACTATTACTATTATTATTAATCACAGAAATAATAAATATTTATCACCATGTATAAATATTTTTTTATTATTCATAATAAAAAAAAGTTTACAAAAAATGTTAAATAAAAAAATAAAACATTAAAAAGTAATTAATAAATAACAAATGTGCTATAATAAAAATGATGTGGAGGATTAAGTGGTGGTAAATATGCAGTACAAAAAAAATCAAAAAGATTTATTTACTAATATCAAAATTCATAAAAAAATAGTAAGTATAATAGTATTATCACTAATATTATTATTTGTATTTAAAGCTTTTTTTGTACCAACTCTAAATATAACTAGTCCAGTAATCACTGAATTAAATGAAGAATATATACCAACATATGAATCATCCAATTTTTTTCATGACTATACAAACAAAGTAAAAGTAAAAAGCAAAGTAAATACTAATAAAGAAGGAAATTATGAAGTAACATATACTTTAAACTATTTAATATTTAACATAAAGAAAAAACAAATAGTAAGTGTTCAATATCATGGTATACCAGAACTAACTTTAGTAGGTGATGAGAATTTAAGTGTATGTCCTGGTAAAAAATATGAAGAACCAGGCTATACAGCTTATGATAAAGAATATGGAGATATAACAGATAAAGTAAAAGTATATACTAATGATAATACTATCATATATGTGGTAAAAACTAGAAATAGTAAAGAAGTAACAAAAACAAGAACTTATAAATATGAAGATATAACACCACCTACTATAACTTTAAAGGGAGATAAAGAAATAACTCTAACCATAGGTAATACATATAATGAACCAGGATATACTGTAGATGATAATTGTGATACAGACTTATCTAATAAAGTATCGATAACAGGCTCAGTAGATACAAATAAAATAGGAACTTATATTATAAACTATACAGTAATAGACTCTAGTAATAATAAGACTACTATATCAAGAAAAATAAATGTAATAGGAAAGAGAATAACATATACTCCATCTACAGGCAATAATATATATTTAACATTTGATGATGGCCCTAGTAGTAGTATTACACCTCAAATATTAAATATTTTAAAAGAAGAACAAGTACCCGCCACATTCTTTGTAATAAATCATAGTGACTCTTTAAATTATTTATTGGTAAGAGAAGCTAATGAAGGTCATACAGTAGCTCTCCACAGCTATACCCATAATTATGCCAAAATATATACAAGTGATGAAGCCTTCCTAAATGATTTAAAACTTATACATGACAAAGTATATAATGTAACAGGTATAGATAGTAAAGTAACTAGATTCCCAGGTGGAAGTTCAAATACAGTAAGTTTAAAATATAATAAAGGAATTATGACTAGATTATCACAAAAATTACCAGAATTAGGATATAACTATTTTGATTGGAATGTTGATTCAAGCGATGCTGGAAATGCCAAAAACAAGTATGATGTCTATAATAATGTAACAAATAATTTAAGTTATGGCAGAAATAATGTGGTCTTAATGCATGATTATGAGAATAATTATAAAACATTAGAAGCTCTAAGGGATATAATAAAATATGGTAAAGAAAATGGTTATACATTTAAAAAATTAGATGTTAATACCTATCCTTCGAGACATACTGTAAATAATTAACATAAAAATTATTTAAAAAACCAACAAATTTGTTTACAAATTCATAAATTTATGATATATTTAAACACGTAGTTGCTGTGTCTCCTTAGCTCAGTTGGTAGAGCAACTGACTCTTAATCAGTGGGTCTAGGGTTCGAATCCCTAAGGGGACACCATTTATTTTTAAAAAAGTATTGTAACTAATTATTTTATATGATATAATACTTAAGCAATTGCGGTTTTACAAAATGGGCTTGTAGCTCAGCAGGTTAGAGCGCACGCCTGATAAGCGTGAGGTCGGAGGTTCAAGTCCCCCCAGGCCCACCATTTTGTTTAATGGCCAGTTGGTGAAGCGGCTTAACACACTGCCCTTTCACGGCAGCATTCACGGGTCCGAATCCCGTACTGGTCACCAATTTAAAATTTAGATCCTTAAGGATCTTTTTTTATATAAAATATTGACATAATAACAAATATATACTATATTAAATATGTATTAATTATTAAATACTTTGATGAGGACACGATTATTAAACATATTTTAAAGAGAATTATCGGTTGGTGTAAGATAATAAATATCTTAATAATTACTACCTCTAAGTTGAACTCGAAAGAGAATTCCGGATAGTATCCGTTATTAAAATTAAGTATCAATAAGGATGGTACCGTGTCAAAGACACTCCTTTATGGGGTGTCTTTTTATATTTATATAAGGAGGTTTCATGAATAACATAGTAAATATAAAGATAGTTTTATCCAAATTAAAATATTCTGATTTAATAAAATACTACGAAAAAAATAATCTCTGTAGAGAAGAATTATCAGCTAGAGCTAAAACATTAATGAGAAAACTCAATAGAAGGCAAAAAATAACAATAGATAACAATAAATAGAAAGGAATGATTTTATGATAAATATCAAAGAAAATAATGAATTAAATACCCTAAATCATAGTTGTGCACACTTACTAGCTCATGCTATTAAACATTTATATCCAGAAGCTAAATTTTGGGTGGGCCCAGTAGTAGAAGAAGGATTCTATTATGATATAGATTTAGGTGATAAAAGTATTAGTGAGGAAGATTTCCCTATTATCGAAAAAGAAATGAAAAAAATATCTAAATCAGATAAATTAATAAAAAGAATAGAATTATCAAAAGAAGAAGCTTTAGACATGTTTAAAAATGATCCATACAAAGTAGATTTAATAAATAATATGGAAGAAGGTACTATAATAACAGCTTATAAACAAGATGATTTTATAGATCTTTGTAGAGGACCACATATGCCAACTACTAAATCAATGAAATATTTTAAATTATTAAAAATAGCAGGAGCTTATTGGAAAGGTGATTCTAATAATAAAGTATTACAAAGAATTTATGGAATATGCTTTAATAATGAAGAAGATTTAAATAATCATCTTAAAGAATTAGAAGAAGCTAAAGAAAGAGATCATAGAAAAATAGGTAAAGACTTAGGAATATTTCTAATAGATGATTTAGTAGGTAAAGGCTTACCTATGTACCTACCTAATGGATTTATACTTTGGAATACTCTAGAAAACTATATAAGAGATAAAGAAATAAAAAGAGGCTATAAACATGTTCTAACCCCACCATTAGGTAATGTCGAATTATATAAAACATCAGGACATTGGGATCACTATAAAGATGACATGTTTCCCGCTATGGAACTAGATGATGAATCATTTGTATTAAGACCAATGAATTGTCCTCATCATATGGTAATCTATGGAAATGAATTACATTCATATAGAGATCTACCCCTACGTATAGCAGAAATAGCCAGAGATGCTAGATATGAATCATCAGGTTCACTAAAAGGAATCGAAAGAGTACGTACTTTCTGTCAAAACGATTCACACATCTTTTGTACACCTGAACAAATAGAAGAAGAATTCAAAGGAGTAGTAGACTTAATTTTAGAAGTATATAAAGAATTAAATATAACAGATTTTAGATTCGAATTATCTCTAAGAGATCCAGAAGATAAAGTAAAATACTTCCAAGATGATGAAATGTGGGATAAAGCCGAAAACAAATTAAGGCAAGTACTAACAGACATAGGCATCGATTATGTTGAAAAAATAGGGGAAGCCGCCTTCTATGGACCAAAATTAGACGTTCAAGTAAAACCAGCTGTCGGAAATGAATTTTCGCTTTCAACTTGCCAATTAGATTTCTGCTTACCTATGAAATTTGATTTAAAATACATCGATAAAGATGGTTCTAAAAAAACACCAGTAGTTATTCATAGAGCAATTCTTGGATCCCTTGATAGAACTATAGCTTACTATCTAGAACAAACAAAAGGTAATTTACCAACTTGGCTTTCTCCGGTTCAAGTAAATATAATCCCAGTAAATAATGAGTATCACCTAGATTACTCTAAAGAAATAAAAGAATTATTAGAAGAAAATAATATAAGAGTAGAATTAGATAGCAGTGATGAAAAATTAAGCTATAAAATGAGATTATCACAAACAAGAAAGATACCATATACACTTATTCTAGGTAATAAAGAAAGAGACAATAATGAAATAAGCTATAGAATTCATGGTGAAGAAAAAACAACAACTTTATCTAAAGAGAAGTTTATCTCTTATATAAAAGATATAATAAATAATAAAAAGAATTAAATTAGTTAATTATCTATCTATTTTAATTCTTTTTTGCTATAATTAAATAGGTGGGATATATGAAAGAAAAAGGTTTAGAAGTACTAAAATTATTAGAATCTAAAGGCTATAAATCATATATAGTAGGAGGTTATGTAAGAGATTATTTACTAGGTACTGAATCTTCTGATATAGACATCTCAACAGAAGCAACCCCTAAAGAATTATTAGAAATATTTGATGAAATAACTTCAAATAATGACAAATATGGTTCAGTAAGTATAATATATAAAAATAATAAATATGACATAACCACATTTAGGAAAGAAATAAAATATGAATCAAATAGAACCCCAGTTAAAATAAAATATATAAAAGATGTAAAAAAAGATTTATTAAGAAGAGACTTCACCATTAATACTTTTTGTATAGATAGTAGTGGAGAAGTATTAGATATACTAAACATAAGAAAAGATTTAGATAATAAAATAATAAAAACAGTAGGAAACCCTAGATATAGATTAAAAGAAGACTCCTTAAGAATACTAAGAGCTATCCGTTTCGCTACAATTTTAAATTTTAATATTGATAAAAAAACCAAATATTATATAACTAAATATGCTTATCTCTTAAAAAAATTATCTTATAATAGAAAAAAAGAAGAATTAAATAAAATATTTACATCACCTAATAAAGAAGTAGGAAGAAGCCTAATTATAGAATTAAAATTGGATAAATCATTAAATTTAATAAACTTAAAAGATATTGTTATGTGCGATGATTTAATAGGAATATGGGCTCAATTAGATACCAATAATACTTATCCACTAACCAAAATAGAAACTAATCATATTAAAAAAATAAAAGAATTATTATCAAAAGATCTAGATAAGTATAATATTTATAAATATGGTCTATATATATCTACAGTAGTAGCCCAAATAAAAAAAATAGATATAACTAAAATAAACGAAATATATGGTAATTTACCAATAAAATCTAAAGAAGAAATAGAAATTAATGGAAACGATATATTAAAATTAATCAGCAAAGAAAGAATACCCCAAATAAAAGAAATATTAAATGATATTGAATATCAAATAATAGAAAATAAACTTATTAATAATAAAGAAGAATTAATTAATTATATTAAAACAAAATGTTAAAGAGGTGAAAATATGAAGAAAAAAATAAAAATAATCCTAATAATAATACTAGTATTAATTATATTTTTATTTTTAGTAGCCTTACCAACTATATTAAATAGTAATTATTATAAAAATACAATAAGCTTATTAGAAACAAAAACAGATAATAAAATAACATACTTAAATGAATATAATAATTATTATATAATAAAAACAAAAGAAAATATAATTGTCTATGATAAAAAATATCAAGAAATATATAGAGAA
>CACXFI010000058.1 GCA_902766875.1 uncultured Erysipelotrichaceae bacterium
AGATAAAAGAGATATAGCTGAGAATGTTCCTTGTTGGATAAGTGAGAATTGTATAGAATGTAATCAATGTGCTTTTGTATGTCCTCATGCTGTTATTAGACCATTTTTATTAGATAATGATACAGAATATGAAGATACTATAGATTCTATAATGCCAAAAGATAAGAAATTTGCTATTGGAGTATCTTATAAGGATTGTACTGGTTGTGGATTATGTGCTAATGTATGCCCTGGTAAAGCTGGTAAGAAAGCATTAGAGATGAAAAAATACGATAGGGATGAGTTTAAACAAGATAAATTTGATTATTTATTTAAGAATAATGTTAATGATAGTTTTAAACCTCCTATTATGAATGTTAGAAATGAAAGTTTTAAGATGCCTAAGTTTGAATTTAGTGGTGCTTGTGCTGGATGCGGAGAGACTGCTTATATTAAGAACTTAACTCAAATGTTTGGTGATAATATGCTGGTAGCTAATGCTACAGGATGCTCTTCTATATATGGAGGAAGTTGTCCTAGTATGCCATATAGTATTCCTTGGGCTAGTAGTTTATTTGAAGATAATTCAGAATATGGATTGGGTATTCTTACTGGTATTAATATTAATAGAGATAAAGTAAAAACTTATATGGAAAATAATATAAGTAGAGATAAAGAATTATTTAAGAAATGGTTAAATAATAGTAATAATTATGATATATGTAAGGAAGTATATGATAAGATAGATTTTAATAAACATAAAGAATTAACAGAATTAGAAGATTATATATTACCTAAATCTATGTGGATAATAGGTGGAGATGGATTTGCTTATGATATAGGTTATGGTGGATTAGATCATGTATTATCTAGGAAAGAGAATATTAATATATTAATACTTGATACAGAAGTATATTCTAATACTGGTGGGCAATCTTCTAAGTCATCTAATATGGGATCTATTGCATCATTTACGGCAAGTGGTAAGGATAATTATAAGAAAGATTTAGCTAAGATTGCTATGTGTTATCCACATGTCTATGTAGCTTGTGTTAATATAGGATATGATAAAGAACATTATTTAAGAGTACTTAGGGAAGCTAACGAACATAAAGGCCCATCTTTGATAATTGCATACTCTTCTTGTATAGAACATGGTATTAAGGCTGGTATGGATCATAGTGTAGAGAATGCTTATTTAGCTTCTAAATGTGGTTATTTCTTAACGTTTAGTTATAATCCAGACACTATGAAATTTAATTTAAATAGTAAGGATGTTGATTTTGATAAGTATGATGAATTCTTAAGTGGTGAAAATAGATATGCTAATTTAAAGAAAGTTAATAGTACTGGAGCTCGTGAATTATTAGATAATCAAAAGGAATGGGCTATGAAAAGATATGAATATTATAAAAAATTAGAAGATGAATAGTCTTCTTTTTCTTGTGTTTTTCACTCAAAATTGACAAATAGTTAATTTTGTGCTATAATTACTATGTTCTTTTGAGAGGGGGAATTTGTGATGGAAAATAATAAAAATATAAAAGTAGAAAATAAGAGAAAAACAATAGAAGAAATAAGACAAGAAAAAAGAATTTTAATGATTTTAAAAGAAGTTAATGAAGAATTGTTTGGAGAAAGAGGATATAGTCCTGTTCAGCCAACAAGACATTCTGCTAGATAAATAATAGAGCAATTAATTGCTCTTTTCTTTTAATTATAAAAAAGTGTTTAAATATTTAAAAAATATGTTATAATATTATATATACTATAAGGAGTTGGTATCATGCAGATAAATAGTGGTATTGCATATTTCGGTGATGAAAAGATACAAGGTACATTAAAAGAGAAAGTTCAAAATGCTATAGATAGTGATGTTCCTAGTATTCAAATTAAGAATACTGATATTAAAAATGTTGAAGATTTATCTGGTTATAACGGAAGTATTGCTTGTTATTTGGATGATATTAAATGGAATGATGATTATTTTAATAATTTGAATATAAAAATGAAAAGATTAAAAGAGTTGGGTCTTAATTTGGTAGTTGTTCCTACTATGATTGATGCTAATGAATATAAGGCTATGAGTCATGATGATAAATTAAATACTTTTAGAAAAATGTCTAAATATATTATGGAACTTGCTACTAATGATATTAGTATTGGATTATTAAATGATGGTGTTGGAATTTATGTAGGTAATGTAATTTTACCTATTGTTGATAATTTGAATGTTGATATATCTGATAAAGTTGGTTATGCTGCTACTATTACTGAAAAATCTGATGGTGGTATTAGTAAAATGGATTTTAATAGTGTTAGTTGTGTTAATATTGAACCAGTGACTGATAAAGATGGTAATTTAGTGTATGATCGTTCAAGAGCTTTTATAGGAAATGTTTATTATGAATTTGTTAAATTTGGTCATGTGCCTAATATGTATATTCAAACTGATATGTCTTTAGTTGATGTTAATAATATGTCTTTTTTGATTGGTGATATAGAAAATACTGTTAATTCTAGTATTGCTAAAGCTACTACTAGGACAAGAGTAGCTCCTAATTATCATCCAACTGGTGTTAGTGATAATGCAGGAAATATTAAAACTGGTAAGAAACCTAATTTGGGATTTGTTGATTGTATGCAGTTATTTCTTGTTTTATCTACTTTATGTTTGATAGGTGTTATGATAGCTATTATACTTGTGTTATTATAAAAAATATGATAAAATATGTGTGAATTAATGAATGGAGGTTAAATTATGTATCAGGATAAAATTGTTTTATCTCCACAGGATATTCTAGAAAAAGAATTTAAGATTGATACAAGGGGTTATAGGTTACAAGAGGTTGATAAGTTTTTAGATATTATTATTCGTGATTATACTGAATATAATAATATTATAAAGAGTATGGAAGAGGAAATTAAAGTTCTTAGTAAAGATAATCAAGAGCTTAAACAAGAGATTCGTAATTTGAGAGATAGTGCTCAAGTTATTAAAAATAGTGAGAGAGAGGTTACTAATGTTGACTTATTAAGGAGAATTAGTAATTTGGAAAAGATTATTCTTGGTAAGGAACAACAATAATTAATATATATCTGGGTAAACGCTATATATTTTATATATAGAGGAAAGTCCACACTCGCACTAGCTGCGATGCTAGTAGTGTTTGTGCCTAGGGAAAAAATAACTTAGGGCAAGTTTACTTGACGGCGTCTGATTACCTAAGGCTTTGCTATGGTAGGAAGATATAAAGTGCAACAGTGACGAATTATTGGGAAACTGATAAGTGAAACGGGTAAACCCCGCAAGCGAGAAACTCAAATTTTGGTAGAGGAGCTATTCTTAGGGAATTGAACCAAGGAATGGATACGAGAGTATAGATAAATGTTTACCGCCTTCTTTCGAAGGTACAGAAAGTGGCTTATAAGATTTATATTATATTGAGAGGATATTATGAGAGATATAGGAGAAAAGTTAAAAGAAAAAAGAGAGGAAAATGGGCTCTCGATAGAAGAAGTAGCTAATGATTTAAAACTTAGACCTAATCAGATAGAATGTATTGAGAATGGAGATAAAGATAGTTTTAAAGATGTATCAGATATTAAGAATATTATTATGGAATATTCTAGATATTTGGGACTTGATGGTGAAGAATTAGTAGATGAATTTAATGAGTATATGTTTGATTGTACTTCTAAAATATCTGTTGATTCTATTAAAGAGGCTATTAATAAGGAGAAAGAGGTTATATCTCCTTATACTGCTAAAAAAAGTAATAAAAGATTTTATATTTTTGGGGGATTTTGTGTATTATTAATAATAAGTGTTATTATAATATGTTTAATGATTAGATAGGATAGTGGTTATTGTGAATTTAGCTAATAAAATTACTACTAGTAGAATGGTTTTATCTATAATTATAATTATTATATTGTTATTTCCTTTTTATGATGTTGGAGTTGACGTACCAACTTATTTAGTTAATGGCAATATTGTAGTTGATCTTAGATATATTGTAGCTGGTGGTTTATTTATAATTGCATCTCTTACTGATTTTTTAGATGGTCATATAGCTAGAAAATATAATATGGTTACTGATTATGGTAAGATGATGGATGCTATTACTGATAAGTTATTGGTTAATTCAGTTCTTATTATATTAGCATGTAATGGAATGGTAAGTCCTGTTATAGCTGTTGTTGTAATAATTCGTGATTTTATTGTTGATTCAGCTAAGATGGTTGTTGGAAATAAAGGGAAAGCTGTAGCGGCTATTCCTATTGCAAAGGTTAAAACAGCATTACTTATGGTTGGTTTAACTCTTACATTTTTCTATAATTTACCATTTGAATTATTTAATTTTGGTTTATCAGATTTACTTCTTATAATAGCTAGTGTATTGGCTGTTGTATCAGGTGTAAAGTACTATAATATGGCTATGAAAGTGATAAAGTAGTTATAAATATGCAATTTTAAAAAAATTGCATATTTTTTACCACTAAAATTACGAACAAAAGTATGTAAAATGTATTGACATTTAAAAAAATATAATTTATAATTATTATAACAAGAGAGGATATGATTTAAATGGTTAAAAATGTAGATAAAGATAAGGCTTTGGCACAAGTGCTAGCTGATATAGAAAAACAATTTGGTAAAGGATCTATTATGAAACTTGGTGAACAAGAGAAAATAGATATTGAACATAGTAAGAGTGGTTCTTTGGGATTGGATATTGCTTTAGGTATTGGAGGATATCCTAAAGGAAGAATAATTGAAATATATGGTCCTGAATCTTCTGGTAAGACTACTTTTGCACTTCATGCTATAGCAGAAGTACAAAAAGATGGTGGAAGAGCTGCTTTTATAGATGCTGAACATTCTTTAGATCCTGTTTATGCTTCTAGATTAGGAGTAGATGTTGATGAATTATTGTTATCTCAACCTGATACTGGAGAGCAAGCTTTAGAGATTTGTGATGCTTTAGTTAAGAGTGAAGCTGTTAATATTATTGTAATAGATTCTGTTGCGGCTTTAGTACCTCAAGCTGAAATTGATGGAGAAATGGGAGACTCTCATGTTGGACTTCAAGCTAGACTTATGAGCCAAGCATTAAGAAAATTATCTGGTTCTATTAATAAAACTAATACTATTGTAATATTTATAAATCAATTAAGAGAAAAAGTTGGAGTGTTATTTGGTAATCCTGAAACTACTCCTGGTGGTAAAGCTTTAAAATATTATGCATCAGTTAGACTTGATATTAGACGTGGTGAACAACTTAAACTTGGTGGTGAGATTATAGGTAATAGAACTAATGTAAAAGTTGTTAAGAATAAGGTGGCACCTCCATTTAAAACAGTTAGTGTTGATATGATGTATGGTGAAGGTGTATCTCATGAAGGTGAAGTTGTTGATTTGGCGGCTGAAGCTGGAATTATTGAAAAGAGTGGTGCATGGTACTCTTATAATGGAGATAAAATTGGTCAGGGTAGAGAAAATGTAAAAGCATTATTTCATGATAATGTAGCTTTGTGTAATGAAATAGAAGAAAAAATTAGAGAATATTATGGCCTTAATGGTGTTAAAACAGAAGTTGGTAATAAAAAATCTAAGAAGTCAGATAAAAAAAGTGAATCTGATGATAATTTACAGTAAATTTTTAATAAGAGGTATTCCTCTTTTTCTTTTGACATTATGTTCTTTTTTTAGTATAATTTAATATGTAATATAGAGGAGGTTAGTATGGATACTATAGTTATTACTTTTGAAGATGGATCTAAAAGGGAGTATCGTAAGGGTATTAAGCTTAATGAAATAGTTAATGATGTTAGAGATGGTTCTTTATTTGATGTAATATGTGCTCAATATAGAAATCAAATTATATTTGGTGAAGACACTCTTGTTAAGAGTGGTAATTTGAGTTTTCATGATATTAATACTAAAGAAGGTAATAGAATTTATGAAAGAGGTTTAATGTTTTTATTTCAAGTAGTAGTTGTTTCATTGCTTGGAACAGGTACTAGAGTAAAAATTAAACATGCTGTTGATGGTGGTGTTTATTGTGAAATATCTAAACCAGTTACAAAAGAATTATTAAAAGAAGTTAAAGATAAGATGAATGAATTAGTTGAAAAAGGTATACCTTTTTCTAAAGTTGAGACTTCTAGATTAGATGCTATTAATTATTTTACTAGTATTAAACGAATGGATAAGGTTAAGACTTTATCTTATGATAATTCTAAGTTTGTAACTTTATATAAGTTTAATGGTGTATATAATTATATATTGGGAGATTTACCTAGTGATGCTAGTGTTCTTAAGTATTTTGATTTTACTTTACTTAATGAAAACGGGGTTGTTGTAAGATTTCCTTCTATTTATGATAATGGTAAGATTAATAAATATGTTCATCATGATAAGTATTTTACTAGTTTAGAGGATTATTCTAAATGGGGTAGTGTTTTAAACTTAGATAATTTGGGTGAACTTAATGAAGCTATTATAAAGAATAATGCTAGTGAAATAGTTCAATTGTCAGAAACTGTTCAGAATTATAAGTTACTTGAAATAGCTGAAGAGATTGTTAAAGATAAAGAAAATATTAAAATGGTATTATTATCTGGCCCTAGTTCTAGTGGTAAAACTACTACAGCTAGAAAGTTATCTTTATATTTAAAATCTTTAGGATTAAATCCTTGTCCTTTATCTATTGATGATTATTTTATAGAAAGAGAAGATACACCTCTTAATGAAGATGGTAAGCCTGATTATGAAAGTATTAGAGCTATTGATACTAAATTATTTAATAATCAAGTATCTAAACTTTTAAAAGGTTCTAAAGTTACTATTCCTACTTTTAATTTTATTACAGGTAAAAAGGAATTTAATAGAACTATTCAAATGAATAAAAATGATGTTTTGATTATTGAAGGATTGCATGCTCTTAATGAAGAACTTACTAAGAGTATAGATAAGAAGAATAAATATAAGATATATATTAGTCCTTTGACATTTTTAAATGTAGATGATGATAATAGAATTGGTATGACTGATATTAGACTTCTTAGAAGAATGGTTAGGGATAGTAGGACTAGAGGATATAGTCCATCTCATACTTTATCTACTTGGGCTGATGTTAGAAAAGGAGAACAATTATATGTATTTCCTTATCAAGATGCTGATAATGCAGTATTTAATTCATCTTTAGTATATGAACTTGGGGTACTTAAAACTTATGTAGAGCCTTTACTATTTTCAGTTAAAGAAGATGATCCTCAATATGGAACTGCAAGAAAACTATTGGAATTATTTAAATTTGTTTTACCTATACCTAGTGAATATGTACCTGATTTATCTATATTAAGAGAGTTTATAGGTGGAAGCTATTTTGAGAGGTAATAAAAAATTAGGTTATGCCTTAATTCTATTTATTTAATAATGATATAATATAATTATATGGAGGTGTGTTATGGCTAATAATAGTATAATAAAATTAAAAAATGTATCTAAATTTTATTATAATAAAGGAATAATAGCTAGTGGATTTAATAAAGTTAATTTAGAATTTAAGATGGGAGAGTTTGTTGCTATTACTGGTGAATCTGGTAGTGGTAAAAGTACTTTACTTAATGTTATTAGTGGATTAGATACCTATGAAGAAGGAGAAATGTATATTAATGGCTTAGAAACTAGTCATTATGGTGAAAAAGAATTTGAAGATTATAGAAGAAAATATATTAGTAATATCTTTCAGACTTTTAATTTGGTTAATAGTTATACTGTTTATCAAAATATTGAGTTAGTGTTACTTCTTAATGGTAATAAGAAAAAAGATGTTAAAGATAAAGTAATAGAATTAATTAAAAAAGTTGATTTGTATAAATTTAGAAATACTAAAGTTTCTAAATTATCTGGAGGTCAGAAGCAAAGAGTGGCTATTGCAAGAGCGCTAGCTAAAGATACACCTATAATAATAGCGGATGAGCCTACTGGAAATTTAGATAGTAAATCTAGTAAGAGTATTATTAAATTACTTAGTGAAGTATCTCATGATAAGTTAGTTATTGTAGTTACTCATAATTATGAACAAGTAGAAGAGTATGTAACTAGAAAGATTAAGATGCATGATGGTAGAGTACTGGAAGATAAGGTTATTAAAAAAATAGATGAAGTTACTAATATTAAACAAACTGATTATAGAAATATTAGATTATTTAGTAAGATTAGACTTGGTATTAGAAATACTTTTAATATAGTACCTAAATTTTTATTGTTACTTTCTGTATTTTTATTTGTTACTTGGGCTTTAATGATAGAGTATGCTGCTTTTAAAAAGCTTGAATATGAAGAGAGTATTAATGGATTTAATTATTTATTTAATGATACATCTGATAAGAGAATAATTATAAAGAAAAATAATAAAGAAGCTTTTACTGATAATGATTATAATGATATAAACAATATTAGTAATGTAGATTATGTAGTTAAGAATGATTTACTTATAGATAGTTCGGTAAATCTTAATAGTTCTGATTATTGGTTATATGGTGGTGTTAATCTAATTACTAATATTAATAAAATAGATATAGGAAGAATGCCTAGTAATGATAATGAAATAGTGTTTGAGACTAGTACTTTTTTGTATTCAGAAGAAGAGATAAAGAAATATATTTTAGATAAAGAATTTAAGTTGACTTCTGATTATTCTGGTGTTAGTGAAGAAGGTATGTCATTAAAGATAGTTGGTGTTAAGTATAATGATAATATGTTTGAATCTACTTTTTATGTTAGTGAAAAAACTTTAAATGTATTTAATATTCAAGTTAATAGGCAATATAGTGATACTAAAGTTTTATTTAAAGATAATTATTATACTATGGATACTGGTAATTATGTTGTTCCTTCTTATAAGGTTAGTCCAGGATATGTATATATTACTGAAGATATGAATTATTTATGTAAGAATTATAATTGTGTTAATCAAGATATTAAAATAGAAGTATCTAATAAATATTATAAGGATAGTTATACTGGTAAAGTAAAAACTTATAATAAGAATAATTTTAAAAAATTATTTGGTATGAATTATGATGATTTAAGTGGTGCTTTTCTTGTTAGTATGGAAGATTATAATAAATTATTTGATAAAAATAATTTTCAGAGTAGTGTATATGTAAAAGATGTAAAGAAGATAGATGATACTGTAAATGAATTAAATAATAAAGGTTATAGTACACTAAAGATTACTGATGCTTTAGTACATAGTAAGATATCTGAAGTTATTCAAATATTTAGAACTATTGTTACTATTATATTAGTGGTAGTATTATTCTTTATATCTTACTTTGTTATAAAATTAATTCTTAAAAGTAGAAATTACTACTATACTATGATTAGGACTTTAGGTGGTAATAAAAAAGTATCTAGAGAATTATTAGTAATTGAACTTATTAATATAGCGAATATAGCTTATTTTACACTTCTTGTACTTACTTATTTATATAATAAACATATTATATCTTGGAAATTTATGGGACTTATTAAAGAGAATTTAGTATTTAGAGATTATATAGTTTTATATATTATTCTTGTTCTTACATCTTTATTAATTAGTTTAAGATATAGTAGGAAATTATTTAAGAAGAGTGTTATGAAAACTCTAGTAGAGGAGGTGTAATAATGTTATCTATTAAGAATGCTGATAAATATTTTAATAGGCATAAAAGAAATCAAGTTCATGCTATCGATAATACATCTTTAGAATTAGGTGATAATGGATTAGTGGCATTATTGGGGCCTTCTGGTTGTGGGAAGACTACTTTACTAAATGCAATTGGTGGATTAGATAAATTAAGACGTGGTAATATATATGTTAATGATAAGAAGATTACTAGTAAGAGTATATATAAAGTTGATAAGATAAGAAATATAAATGTAGGATATATATTTCAAGATTATAAACTTATTAATAATATGAGTGTATATGATAATGTTGCTATTGTCTTAAGAATGATAGGTATTAAGGATAAGAAAGAGATTAAGAAGAGAGTAGAATATGTTTTAGATAAAGTAGGAATGCTTAGATATAAGAAAAGACCAGCTAGTATGTTATCTGGAGGAGAAAGACAAAGAGTGGGGATTGCTAGAGCGATAGTTAAAGATCCTCCTATAATACTTGCAGATGAACCTACAGGTAATTTGGATAGTAAGAATTCTTTAGAAATTATGAAGATATTACAAGCTATAAGTAAAGATAGATTAGTAGTATTGGTTACTCATGAAGTTGATTTAGCTAAGTTTTATGCATCTAGAATAATAGAACTTCAAGATGGTAAAGTAATTAAGGATTATGAAAATAAAGATGTTAAAGAGTTAGATTATCAATTAGATAATACTTTCTATTTAAAAGATTTTGATAATCAGGATAAGATAAATAAAGATAATTATAATATTAATATTTATGCTAATGATAAGGATAAATTAAATATAGATTTGGTAGTTGCTAATGGTAATATTTATATTAGAAGTAATAATAATGATAAGGTAGAAGTTATAGATGATGAATCTAGTATAGAACTTATTAATGATCATTATAAGAAACCAACTCGTGAAGATATGGATAAATATAGTTTTGATTTTCAAGATATTATTAATAAAGATATTAAGAAAAAATATTCTTCGATATTTAATCCTATTACATTAATTATAAAGGGATTTAAAACTGTATTAGATTATTCTTTCTTAAAGAAGTTATTACTTATAGGATTCTTTTTATCAGGTATGTTTATGATGTATGCTGTTAGTTCTATATGGGCTTCTTTAGAGATAAAGGATGAAGATTTTATTAATATTAATAAAGATTATTTTGTTGTTAAAAGTGGAAAAACAAATGTCGATGATTATTTAAATTATGAAAAAGAAGTAGATTATATGATACCAGGAGATTCTATTATTAATTTAAGAATTCCATACGATGATTATTATCAAACTAATGAACTTTTTGATACTTTATCCGGTTCTTTATCTAATATTAATTTGATTAAAGAAAAGGATATTATATCAGGTAGAATGCCTAATAATGAGTATGAAATAGTAGTAGATAAATTTACTATTGAGAGATTATTTAAAAATACTCAGAATGCTCAAATGATAGGGATTAAAGATTATAAAGGTATGGTAGGAAGAAGAATTACTGTTCCTCATATGAATGATTTTGTTATAGTTGGTATTGTTGATAAGGGTAGTCCTTCTATATATGTTAATAATAATGTATTTATTAATTTAATTGTTAATACTAAAGATAATATTGGTAATTATATTGATTATTCTTTATATAAGGATAAGATAAAGATTACTAAGGGTAGGGAACCTAGTAATGATTATGAAGTTATAGTTAATGATAATAATAAAGATATTATGCCTTTAAATAAAGAAATAAATAATAAGATTAATGATAAGAAATTAAAAGTAGTAGGATATTATAGTAGTAATGATAATTATGAATATTATTTTGTTAATAATAATACTATTAAATATAATTTGATTAAAGATAGTAGTAATTTTGTTGTATATAGTAATGATAAAGATAATACTATTAATAAATTTAAGGAAAAGGGATTAAATGTAGAAGATACTTATAGTGTGGATAGAAATAAATATATAGAGAGTAATAAAGAACATAGAAAGAGTAGTATTACATCTGCTTTAGTAGTACTTGGTATTTCTTTAATAGAGATATTCTTAATGATTAGATCATCATTTTTATCTAGAATTAAAGAAATAGGTATTTATAGGGCTATTGGGGTTAAGAGATTAGATATATATAAGATGTTCTTTGGAGAAATAATTTCTATTACTACAATAGCTGGTATTCCTGGTATAGTACTTATGGCTTATATATTAGAAAGACTAAGTAGTAGTGATTTATTCCCTAGTGGTATTATCAGCTATAACATATTTATAGTTATAATTACTATGATATTTATATATATATTTAATTTAATTATTGGATTACTTCCTGTATTTAATACTGTTAGAAAGACTCCGGCTAGTATATTAGCAAGGCATGATTTAGATTAAAAAATACTAATCGTTTTTGATTAGTATTTTTTCTATTAGACTTACAATTAGATACATTAGGTATGATACTATTAATAATATTAAGATGCCTGATATAACTAGTGATAAATTAAAGACTTGAGATCCATAGACAATTAAGTAACCTATACCTTCTTTTGATACTAAGAATTCTCCTGTTATAACTCCGATTAAGAACATAGTGTGAGATAATAACTAAAAATTAATGTATCTTGTAATAGATACTTACTTTATTATTTTCAATAACAATTTCTTTTATTAGATAATCAATAATACTTCTTTTTTCTTCAAAAGTCATTAAGTTCCATGTTGAACTAAGACTCTTAATCATATTGAAAGAAATCTTATTTGTTTGTTCATTTTTCTTACTATCTTTTAGTTTCTTTTCAATACTATTTCTTTCATTTTCTAACTCTTTAATTTTTTTACTAGTTTCATCTACTGCTATATCATTTGATATAAAATTAATTAAATTATATATTTGTTTGTTTATTTGTTCTTTTTTATTTAGTAATTCTTTTTCGATATTTACAGATGCTATATTAAAAGTACTTTTAAATAAATTTTCATCTAAACTCATTGAAAATAATTGTTCTAAAACAATGTCTTCTATTTCAAAAGTATCCCATCTTTTATTTTTACAATTTTCATCATGAATATATTTCTTTTTACTATGTTGCTGTGAATAACAATACATAATTAATCTTTTTCCCCATTTTTGATATCTATATTTACCACCACAATGACCACATCTTATTTTCCCAGAGAGTAGGTAATGCTTAGCATATTTAACTTTACTTCTTGCCTTATTAGTTTTTAATATTTCTTTATATAATTCTTTAGAAATAACTGGTTTATGTTTGCCTTTAAAAATTTCATTTTTATATGGTATCATACCAGTATTAGTTATTGATAGTAATCTTTTCTCAACTAGGCTTTCATCCATATCAACAATTTTACCAATATCATTAAAACTTTTCCCACTTAAATACATAGTAATCATTTTATTTAAGACTTCAACTTGTTCTGGAATAGGTACTAGAATACCTTCTTTTTTATCATATCGATAGGGAAAGGGGACTTTTCCACCACCTCGCCAATAACCACTTTCGGCTCTTTTTCTAAGACCAATTCTAGTCCTTTCTAAGATGGTTTCTCTTTCTAATTGAGCAAATACTGATAAAACACCAATCATAGCTTTACCAAAGGGACTAGTTGTATCAAAATTTTCTCTCATTGAAATAAAACCTACATTATATTTATTAAATACTTCTTCAATTAAATATAGGGTATCTTTTTGACTTCTGGAAATACGATCTAGTTTAAAGACAATCACGGTATCAATTTTATGTTCTTTTACATCACTAATTAATTTTTGAATTGAAGGTCTATCTAAATTTTTACCACTATAACCACCATCAACATAAAATTCATATTCAGTATATTCTTTACTTTTAGCATAGTTTAAAAGAAATTCTTTTTGGGCATCTATTGAATATCCCTCTAATTGTGAATCAGTAGAAACTCTAGCATATAATCCTGCTTTTATAGTAATTCCTTCTTCATTTTATAATTTAATATATTTCTTAATGAGTTCATATATTAGTTTTTCTTTTAAGACAATTAGTTTAGGATTTATTTGAACTCCATTTGAATCATAATTAAATACTTGAATATTATTTGAATAGAATTTTTTCATTATAGATCACCTATTTAAATTTATGTATAAGATTATTTTTTTATAATTAGGTAATAGTTGAATTATTTTAATTATAATAAAAATCTAGTGCTTCGCAAAAAAAATATTGACATTTTTAATGTATATATGTAGAATATTTAATTGCAAATATGTATTTTAAATCTTATATATTTACTTTTAAAATTATATTTGGTATAATTTACTTGTGAAACAGATATAATAGTATTGTAGATATTATTATATCTATATATTGGTCTGTTGAATTAATTCTTCGGATCAAACCCGTGTTGGCGCCAAGCGCCGCTTAAAAAAGCAACCTTTATGGTTGCTTTTTTAATGATTTAAAATCTCTTTTTATTAAGTTCTTTTAGTATTTTTCTTATTTCTTCTGAATTAAAAAAATATTTTTCACTTTTAGTGAAAGACATTTTATGCTTGTATTTATAGTCATATTTATCTATATAAGTAAGCATATCTGAAACTTGAAATAATCTTTTTTCTTTATGATCAAAATTAATTCTGTGATCAAATTTTTCATATCTTGAAAATATGGCATCTAAAATAGTTCCTAATACTTCTTGACCATTATCATAATACATTACTATTTTATCAAACTTATTAAAATATTTTTCATGTTCTTTAACCATATTATTAATTTCTAGTGATAATTTTTGCCTTAATACTCTTCCATTATCTGTATATTTTTTATCAATAATAATTGTTTTATATTCTACGGGAATTTATAGGAATTTTAGAATAATCATTTCTTTTCATGATTAAATCAGCCATATGTATCATATTAGTATATCCAATTTTGTTTAACCTGTCATTTAATTTATTTAGTTCAGGTGTAATATTATCGTTTTGTTCATGAAAAGTGAATGAGACACCATATAGCTCTGATGCACCAATTCTAAATCCAAATTCACCTGTTTCATCTACAAATATATTTAATCGTTCCATGATGCTCACCTCGTATATTGATTATACACTATTCTTTTAATTTATTTAATAGATTTATATGTTATTATGAGTAATCTTTATTATACTAACTTAGTTTGATTTTTTTAAATATTTAATAAATGTTTTACTAGCAAATGTTAATGATATTGATTTGTTGGTAGCTAAATATATGTCTATATTTGGTATTTTCTTATTAATATTTAACTCTTTTAAATTTGGATGATTTCTTTTTGCTAAATCTATAGTGGAAAAACCTATACCTAAACCAATATTAACAAATTCAACGATTAATTCTTGACTGACAACTTCCATTTTAGGTATTAGTTTAACATTGTTTTGAAGAGCAATGTAATCTAATGATTGTCTACTATTTGACTCACTTTTTTGTAGTATAAGAGGTATTCTATTTAAATCTTCAAAACTATTTACATCGTCATCAAAGAATTCGGAATTATATATAAAGCCTTGCTTTAGTTCTTTTACTTTTTCTAGATTAAGATTTGTTTCCTTAATATTGCTTTCGTTAAAAATAACAAAATCTAATTTTCCTAATTTTAAATCACTTATTAGATTACTTGTTAAATCATTTGTGATACTAATATTTATATTAGGGTAATCATGATGGAATTCTTTTAAAGAATTTATTAAAACAAGTTTAGTTAAAGTAGTTGAACAACCAATCTTTATTTCACCTTTTGATAAATCTTTAAATGAAGTGAATTCATTTTCAGCATTATTTATGAGTTCAAGTGCTCCTTTTACATATTCATAAAACATTTCACCTTCAGAAGTTAATTCCATACCCTTATTACTTCTTAAAAATAATGTACCACCTAATTGGTCCTCTAATTTTTTAATTGATTGGGAAATAGCTGGCTGAGATATATGTAATTCTTCACTTGCTCTAGTCATATGCTTATTTTTGGCTACAGTATAAAAGACTCTATATAATTCTAAATCTATATTCATTATAAGCTCTCCTTATCTACATTATAACATAAATATATTTTACTTATCAATAAATTCATAATAAAATATAAGTGAAAGGAAGGAAAATATAATGAATTATGAACAGATTAAAGAAGAATTTATAAAATTAAAAAAAGAAGAATTAGAATGTATTGTAAAAGTTATTAAATCAAGTCATAGTAAAACATTATCAGATTCTGAAAAATTAGAAATTTATAGAAATATAAAAAACTATAAAATAAAACTAAATGAAGTATTAAAAAAACTTTGTAAAGAAGTGATTAAAAATGGATTAATAGATTCGTTGGAGTTAGAAGACGTAATTATTGAATTTGATATAGATAAAAGTTACTTATCCATGATGAACAATTTTGAATCTGAGAAATTGAAATTTATATTAAAATCATTATGGATAGAACCAGAAACATTTAAATTTAAACTGTCAATAGAAGATTTATTGTATCGAAACTATTATAGTATAAACCCTGATATGATTCAAAATGGCCAAAGATTAATAGAAATGCCTATTTATTTTTTTTGTGGTCATTATGATTATCGAAAAGACTGCTATGGACCAGCTTTAGGTGGAGATGACGATTATATTTATGGAGTATACGAAGAATATGAAAATAGGATTTATACACATTCATCTACTAGAAAAGAAATTTCAAAAAAATCAATGGATGAATTTGAGAGTGACAAAATAATTATTGCTTCAAAAAGATATGTTTATTCGGAAGAAGTTAAAAAAATATTTGAAGAAGAATTATTAAATGATCAAAATAAAACTATAGATGATTGTGTTAAAATAACTAGAAATAGAATAGAAGAATTAAATTATGTTAGAAGTCCAGAGTACAAAGAAAAAGTATTGCTAGATAAAATTAATGAATTATATAAAAGTGTAAAAGGAGAGTTTATAAAAAAAGAAGTATTATATAGTGGTAATTTTCTTGATATTATAAGAGAAATATATAAATTACCAAACAAAAAGACTGTTGAAAAAGAAAAAGTTGTAAAAAATAGTGGTAAAAATTCTGTAATAGTAATTGCAGTAAACAGTGATAGTGAATACATAATTACTTTCCAAAACAGAATTAAAGATAAAATAATTGCTGAGTTCCCATCGGGGTATATTGAAGAAAATGAAACTCCTATAGAAGCTGCAAGAAGAGAGTTACAAGAAGAAACAGGTTATACTGCAAATGACTTATTTATAATAGATGATGCTTATACATCACCAGGAATTGATAATTCAACTACATATATAGTCGTAGCCAATAATTGTATAAAAACAAATGATATTAAAACTGAAGGTACTGAACTTGTAAATTATGGCCTATTTTCAAGAGACGAGTTAAAGTACTTAATCGATAATAACATTATTAGTGGTGCTTTGAATAAACTAGCATATTATAGTCTAATTAGACATGCTGTTTGGGATTTTACATATATAAATGGAAATAAAAAAGTATATAAATTAGAAAGTAAGAATAAAAGCAATTAACAGTTAAAAATAATTTTTATTTGGAAGTTCAATATATGTGTTATAATATATAACTAAACAGAGGAGGTTTGTAATATGGATGCTAAAAATAATAAAGGTCCTACTTTTGTTCAAATTGTTAAAGGGAAACCAGGTCCTAGCTATGAGTATCAACCATCATATGATATATGTCCTGGAGTATATGATGGTTATATTGAAGATTATTATGCTTTTAATCACGAGCAGTATTCAGATCTTGGTCCAAGAACAGATGCTGATGAAGTTATTGGTAATTTGTTAATTATCGATGATTTAGATGAATTAGATGATTTTCATGCCAAA
>CACXFI010000059.1 GCA_902766875.1 uncultured Erysipelotrichaceae bacterium
AACTAGCAGAGTGGGGATTATATTAAAATTAAATATATGATATAATTAAATATAGAGGTGTAAGATGGAAACTAATCAGAAGAAAAAACATATAGAAAGAGCAAGAAAATTTGTTGAAAATAGTTTAGAAGAAAAATTTAAATTAAGTTTAGAAGACTATCATAATTTTTTAATATCTAAATTTTTATTGCTAACAGAATCAATAATAATAAAAAAAGGTGATAAAAAAATATCATTTAATTATGGAGATAATCAAGAATATTTATATATTATTAAAGAAATAGTTGATAAATTTGAAAGTCAAGGAGTTCTATTACCTAACGAATTAGATATCGAAATAATAGAAGATAGTACATCAAGACACTTAGCAAAAGATGAAATAGAATATGTAAAAAAATATATTCAAAAATTTTATAAATTGAGAGATACATTAGCACACGGAGCATATGATTTTGATTCTGAAAATAATCAAATAATACTAAATAATACTAAAACAAGTCCAAATCAAAGAGAACAATATTCAATAATAGGACCATTCTCATTTGAATTATTCGAAATATTTAACTTTAATTTTGAAAATCCAAGAAAAAAAGATGAAAGAAAACCAGAAGTAAAAGATGAATGTAAATTATATTATAATGATTACTATAAAAACAAAAATACTTTAAATTATAGCTTCATTGAAAAAAAATATTGGCCATCTAAATATAATAATCTTAAATATGATAAAGATTTATATATAAATGAATTAAGTAACTTTTTAAAAACACCACAAGATTTCGAAAGAATATTAAAAATATTAATATCAGATTATGATTTAAAAAAATCTAAAAAAGAACTTAGTTCAAAAGAAATAGAAATCTTTAATGAATTATTAATAATAGCAAATAAATTATTAAAAGAAAAATATAAATCAAAAACTAAAGTAATTTTAAAAAGCAAAGAAAAAACCAGAGAAAGTGAGAAAACGATTGAAGAGTTAAAGCAATCTTTTGCAAATGTCGTATTACAAATGGCAAAAATATTAGATATAGATTTAACAGTGTTTAAAAAAGATAAAAAAGAAATTGGAATTTTTATAATACAATCAATTTCTTTATACAATTATATGCAAATGTTTTTATCAAATGGGTTTGATGAACTGAAAACTAAATATGATCAAGGTGATTTAGAAACAATAGAATTATTATCACATTTACAGATGAAAAATATTCAAATAGAGTTTAAAGATAATCAAATTGATAAAGGGATAGAAAAAGAAGTAGCCGGTATAACTAAAGCACTAAATGGTCTTATAAATGGTTATAAAAATGGAAATGATGTAAACATCAAAGCAAAAAAACTGCAAGAAATAGATAAAAAAATTAAAGAGTTTTCTGATACAATGTCGGTTAAACTAGCAAAGAGAAATATTGAAGCATTAAGATGTATAAGAAATTCGATTGAACATGGTGGATATACTCCACAGGGAGATGAAATAAAATTAGTAGATGTGGAAGATAAAACACAACTTAATACCACTACTACAAACAATGATCAAAAAACTTTCACATGTAGTGGAAAAATTAAAAATCTTTTTGAACTTACGTTGAATATAGAAACAGGAAAAATCTCTTCTGACTTTAAAATAATAGAAGAGTTAAAAAATATAGTTTCAGAAGAAACATACAAAGCTTTCGTGGAATCTCTAGGAAAGGTTCAAAGAATAAAAATATCAACTTTACCAAAATACCAAATTCCAGGGTCAGGGAAGTTTCATAAAAAATAAATAATTAATAAAAGAAAAATGTTGACATTTTTCTTTTTTACTAATATACTTATTTTGACGTTTTTTGCAAAAAATATATATTTTGACATCTAGTCGTACACACACAGATTAAAAAAATGTGTGTTTTTTGCGTTGAAAGGAGAGTGAAAAATAAAAATGTCATTCATCAATGTTAATCACATAAATAAAACTTTTAAAGTTGCTAAAAGAAGAAGTGGCCTAAAAGCAGCTTTAAAATCCTTTTTCAAAAGAGAATACCAATATATAGAAGCAGTAAAAGATATTTCATTTCAAATTGAAAAAGGAGAAATTGTTGGTTATATTGGACCTAATGGAGCAGGTAAAAGTACTACTATAAAGATACTTAGTGGAATACTAGTACCAGATTCAGGAACTTGTACCATAAATGGTATGACACCTTGGAAAGATAGGAAAAAATATGTTTCTAATATTGGAGTAGTATTTGGACAAAGAAGTCAATTATGGTGGGATATACCTGCAGAAGATACTTTTGATTTATTAAAAGATATCTATAATCTTAATGATGAAGAGTATCTAAAGACTAAGAATAATCTTATTAAAATGCTTGACATAGAAGAAGTAATCAAAATACCAGTAAGACAACTTAGCCTAGGTCAAAGGATGCGCTGTGAAATTGCAGCTTCATTAATTCATAATCCATCCATATTATTTTTAGATGAACCTACTATAGGATTAGATGCTATATCTAAAAAAGTAGTAAGAGATTTCATCAAAAAAATAAATAAAGAATTAAAGACGACAGTAATTTTAACAACACACGATATGAGTGATATTGAAGCTCTAGCTAAAAGAATAATACTAATTGGAAAAGGTAGAATCTTATATGATGGCACTTTAAAAAATCTAAAAGAAAAATATGGAAATACTAGACATATCTTAGTAAACACTAATAATACTATTAAAAATATTACTAAAAAAGGTATAATAAAACAAGAAAAAGTTGATTCAGGATATCTATTTGAAATAGATACAAATATAATATCTATATCTTCATTCTTAAAATACTTATCAGATATAGTAAGTATAGAAGATGTAGATATAGATACAGAAAATATAGATAATATAATAATAAAATTATATAAAGATTTCGAAATATGAAAGTCTATCTAAATCTCTTTAAATTAAAATTCATGAATCAACTACAATATAGAATGGCTGCCATAGCAGGTATATCTACTCAGTTTTTCTTTGGAATAGTTTATATAATGGTCTATTTAGCTTTCTATACATCTAATGGAGATACATCACTTCCTATGAAATGGAATGAACTAATATGTTATTTATGGCTAATGCAATCTTTATTTGCTTTAGTAAATCCCTGGGTAAAAGATAATGAATTATTATCTATGATAAAAGACGGTAATATAGCCTATGAATTATGTAGACCAATTAATTTCTATAAAAAATGGTATGCTACTATGTACGGTAATAGATTAGCAGCTACTTTACTTAGATTCTTACCCATAATCATAATAGCAGTTATTTTACCAGAACCATATAAATTATTACCACCTAATAGTATAACTAGTTTTATATTATTCCTAATATCATTAACAATATCTAGTTTATTAATAACAGCAATATCTATGTTATATCATTCTATAACTATGTTTACACTAGATGAAAAAGGAATAATGTCCTTATTAATGGTATTTATAGAAATATTCTCAGGAGGAGTAATACCATTAGTATTCTTTCCCAATTTCCTAAAAATAATAGCCTATATTTTACCTTTTAGATACATAATAGATCTCCCATTTAGAGTATATTCCGGTAATATTCCTATCTCTACTGCTATACCTAATATTGGAATAAGTATAATCTGGTTAATAATTATAATATTTATAGGATATAAATTATCTATAAGAGCTTGTAATAAAGCCATAGTACAAGGAGGATAATATGACTATCTATATAGAATCTATGAAAATGTATCTAAAATCTCTATTAGAATATAAAAAATCATTCATAATGAGTTTTATATCTCAATTCTTTGTATTCTTTACTTATTATTTTATGATAATAGCCTTATTTGATAAATTTGATAACATAAAAGGATATACTAAATATGAAGTGTTATTATGTTTTTCTATAATTCAATTTGGTTATTCCTTAATAGAAATATTTGGAAGAGGAATAGACCAATTCGATAAACTAATAATAAGAGGAGAATTTGATAGATTATTACTAAGACCTAAAAATATCTTATTACAAGTATTATGTACAGATTTTGATTTAATAAAAATACCAAGAATATTACAAAGTATAATAATCTTAATAATATCTCTAGTAAAATTACAAACAAATTTAGATATTTATAAAATAACTACTTTAGTCTTAATGCTATTAAGTTCAGCTATATTATTTTTATCAATCTTCATTTTAATGGCTTCATATTGCTTTATAACAGTTCAAGGATTAGAAGTAAGAAACTTATTTACAGATGGTGGAAAACATATGGCTCAATATCCAATTAGTATTTTTAACAAAACTTTTATCTTTATCTTTACTTTTATAATACCTTATGCCTTTGTAAATTATTATCCCTTATTATATATAATAGGAAAAACTACTAATAAATTATACATAATATCTCCTCTAATAACATTTCTATATTTAATACCAGCTCTATTATCATTTAAATGGGGAATAAAAAAATACACTAGTGTAGGATCATAATATGGAAATATTAGACATATATGATAATTATGGTAACCCTACAGGAAAAACAATAATTAGAGGAGATAAAACAGTAAAATTAAATAAAAATGAACATATAGCAGTAGCTGTCATTATAATAGAAAATAATAATAAAGAATTCTTAATACAAAAAACATCAAAACAAAAAGGATCAAAATATTCTCTAACAGGAGGCCATATAAAAAGTAAAGATACTCCTAGAGAAACAATCATTAAAGAAGTATCTGAAGAACTAGGTATAGATATAAGCAGTGATAATATCAAATCTTATGGTTTTATCTGCTATGATATGCCCTTAAGATATATCTATTATTTGAAAAAAGATATTAATTTAAATGATATAAAACTCCAAAAAGAAGAAGTAGAGTATGTAAAGTATATGACAAAAAAAGAAGTAAAAAAACTAATAAAAGAAAATAAATTCTTAGAATCTCATGGAATAATATTTAATAAAATAATCAAATAAAAAGTTTCTCACTTAATTGTGGGAAACTTTTTTAATAATTAAACTGCTTACATCCATACATAGCCAGTAAATCATTAACATCTTTTAAATCATAAATATTTTCTATAAAACAAAATCTAATAATTAAATCAAAATGATTATTCTTAGGTAATGAATAAGAAGCACTATCTAATAAATCTATAAATTCATCTATATTTAATTTTAAAGATAAACCAAGTAATATAATAGTATCTTTACTAGGATGATAATTATCATTCCTTATCTTAGAAAATAATCTTCTATCTATATGTACTTTATTATATACATCACTATCTTTTAAATTCCTATCATCAATATATTTAAATAACAACTTCTGAAAATTATCTTCTTTCTTATTCTTATCTATAAATTCACTAACACTAGATGTTTCTACATCTTCAGAATATAAAACATTCTTTCTTCCTAATACAGCACTTTTAAATAAACCATATTCATAATCATCTATAATTAAATTATCTTCTATGTATTTAGCTAATTTATCTCTCATATCAAATGTCCCCTTTCTAGTGACCACTAAAAAATAACATTATAGTATTATTATACCAGAAAGAAGGGATGTTTTATGAAAAAACAACAAAAAAAGAAAGAAAAAATGGATATTGTCTTTTTACTAGACAGAAGTGGTTCTATGAGAGGAACTGAAGAAGATACTATAGGAGGATATAATAGCTATATAGATAGTCAAAGAAATAATAATGTAAATGTTACTACTATATTATTTGATGATAAATATGAAGTATTAACTAGAAATACTCCAATATCACAAATAAAAGAATTAACTAAAGAAGAATACTATACCAGAGGATGTACTGCCTTATTAGATGCTATAGGAAAAACTATTGATTATATGGATGAATTAAATAAAAATAAAGTAATCTTTATAATAACTACAGATGGTTATGAAAATGCATCAACTAAGTATAATAAAAATGACATTAAAAAATTAATAGAAAAGCATAAAAATTGGGAATTCGTCTATATAGGAGCAGATATAGATTCTTATTCCGAAGCATCAGCTATAGGAATAAGAACTACTAATATAGCTAACTACGAAAAGAGTAGAGAAGGTATATCTAAATTATTTGGAGCCGTAAATAAATTAAGTAAAATGTATTACGAAGAAGATAGTATTGATACAAGTTGGAAAGAAGAGTTAAAATAAAACTCTTCTTTCATTTATCTATGATATAATAAATAAAAGGAAGTAATATTATGGATAAAATAGAAAAATTAAAAGAAATGATAGATGAATGTAATAATATAGTAGTATTTACAGGAGCAGGAGCCTCTACTGATAGTGGTATAAAAGACTTTAGAGGTAAAGATGGACTATATAAACAAAAATCTAAATATCCTGCTGAATATATGTTAAGTAGTGATTGCTTTTATAATCATCAAGAAGACTTCTTTGAATACTATAAAAATAATTTTAATTGTCTAGATATAAAACCAAATGATACCCATAAATTTCTAAAAAAATTAGAAGATATAGGTAAATTAAAAGCTATAATTACCCAAAATATAGATGGATTACATACTAAAGCAGGTAATAAGAAAGTTTATGAAGTACATGGAACAATTCATAAAAATCATTGTCTAAAATGTAATAAAGAATATGATGCTAAATATATATTTAATTCTAAAGGCATTCCAAAATGTAGTTGTGGTGGAGTGATAAAACCAGATGTAGTTCTATATGGAGAACAATTACCAGATAAAGATTATCTAGGTAGTATAAAAGCTACTAACGAAGCTGATTTATTCTTAGTATTAGGGTCTTCCTTAACAGTATATCCTGCTAGTGGATTAGTAGATATCTTTAATGGAAAATATCTAGTAATAATAAATAATTCTATGACTCCATATGATTATAAAGCTAATCTAGTTATTAATGATAATTTAGCTAAAGTATGTAAAGAATTATTAAAAAAATACTAATATAGAAAAAAAATATACGTATAAGAAATATATATCAAAAAGGAGGTGAAAGTTATGTTTGATCATGACAAAAAATCATCATTTGGTCATAGTTCTATAAGCCATAGTTCAAATGGAACATCAAGTCATAATTTTACTAGTGGTAATTCTACAATTAGTCATCACTCTGATGGAAGTACTAGTCATACTTTTTCTAATGGTAATTCTTCAATCAGTCATCATTCTGATGGAAGTACTAGTCACAATTTTACTACAGGCAATATTACTATTAGTCACCGTTCTGATGGAACAACAACAACTAGTTTTACAAATTAATAAGCACATAATTGTGCTTTTTTCATATTATAAGTTAGGTGATAACAATGAATAATACTTTAACTGGTGTTGTAATAGATCCAGGACATGGTGGAGCTGATTCAGGTGCTAAAGGAAATAATAGCTTAGAAAAAGATTATTCTCTAAAAATAAGTAAATACATGTATGATAGATTAAAAGAATTAGGAATACCAGTCTATATAACTAGAGATAGTGATATTACCTTAA
>CACXFI010000060.1 GCA_902766875.1 uncultured Erysipelotrichaceae bacterium
AGATAGACAAATTACTAAGATATGTAGAAAGATTGTTGTTAATAAAGAATTAAAGAATAAAGATATATTAATTGAAGTTATTGATGTTAATAATATAGAAGAATATCTTGGTATGGAGAAATATCATAATAATAGTAATGATAAGACTAGAATATCTGGTATTGTTAATACATTAGGATATACTCCATATGGTGGTAGTATTTTGAAAACATCTGTTGCATATTTCCCTGGTACTGGTAAGATAAATATTACTGGTTCTATAGGGGAAGTAATGGAAGAAAGTATAGAGATTGCTATTAGTTATATTAAGAGCCATTATAAGAAATTAGATATAGATTTAGATGTATTTAATAAAAATGATTTTCATATTCATTTTGAAGATGGGGCTACTCCTAAAGATGGGCCTTCGGCTGGTATTACTATAGTTACAGGTATTCTTAGTGTTATAAAAAATAAAATTATTGATAATTCTTATAGTATGAGTGGAGAAATTACTTTAAGAGGTAGAATATTACCTGTAGGTGGTATAAAAGAAAAAATAATAGCAGCTAAGAGAAATAATATAGAAACTATATTTTTACCTAAAGATAATGATTATGATTTAAATAATATTGAAGAAGAAGTAAAAAAGGATATAGATATAATACTAGTAAATGATTATATGGATATATATAAGAAATTATTTAAAAATAAAAATACTTAATTATTAAGTATTTTTTATATATTGATAATAAATAAATATTATGATATTATTTTTAGTAGAGGTGATATATAATTGAGAAAATTCTTAGTAGTTGTAATTAGTATTATTACAGTAATAGTATTATCATCTACAATATTATATATTTCTATTACTAATAGTTTAAGTGAAAAGAGTATTAATAATAATGTTAAAGAAAATTTGGTTAAAGATTTTATGTATGATGATAATGGTAATAATAGTGAATTATTTAATGAAATTATAGATAATAGTGATATTGATAAGGAAACTTTAAATAAGATTATGGAAAGCGAGAATATTAATGAATCTATTAGTGAAATAGTAAGTAGTGTCTATAATTATAATTTAACTGGTAATGAAGATTATAAGTTATCAGAAGAGGTTATTGTTAGTATGATAGAAGATAATATTGATGAATTGGCTAGTATTAATAATCAAGAAATAACTGAAGAAGAAAAAGAAGAAATACTTAAATATGTTAGAGAAAATAGTAAAGAATTAGTAAATTCTCTTTATGGGTTAAATATAGGTGATTATAGATGAGTATAAATTTTAGAGATATATTTAATATGAAGTATGGATATATGGGTATAATAGTAGTAACTATACTATTATTATTAATATTTGTACTTAATAAAGATATTAAGAAGAGTCTTAAGAGTGTATCTATTATATTTATTGTAGTTGGTGTTCTTAATTTGGTTATATCGTTATCTATAAATATTATTATAAAAGTATTAGTAGATAGTAGTTATAGAGCTTTTGTAGAAGTGGTTAGTAATAGTATGTATAATACTTTATTATATATATCTATAGGTTTAATAATATTGGGAATAATTTTAATAATTATAAATAAATGTATAATAAAAGAGAAAGTAAGGGAGTGATATTATGTATAATGAAATTTTTAGTAAAGTATTTAGATGGCTATTTATAGGGTTATTAGTTACATTTGGAGTTGCTTATTTAACTTTAGTTAATGTTATTAATAATTATAATTTGGCTGTTAAATTATTTTCTGGGGGTACTTATTGGTTAATAGCGATAGCTGAAATAGTTATTGCATTGATACTAGGTGTTAGAATATATAAGATGAAAGGTAGTACAGCTAAAGTATTATATTTATTATATTGTGCTTTAACAGGACTTACTTTTTCAACAATATTTATAGCATATGAATTAAGTTCTATAATATATGTATTTTTAGCTACAGCTATTATATTAGGAATATTTTCTTATTTTGGTAAGAATACCAAGATTGATTTAACTAAATTTGGAACATATTTATTTATGGCGTTAATAGGTATAATTATATTAGAAATAATTAATATATTTTTACTTAATAATACTTTAAATATGATATTATGTATTGTATCATTAGTTGTATTTATGATGTATATAGCATACGATATTCAGAAAGTTAAATTATTATCTAGTATGGGTGTACCGGAAGAGAATTTAGCTATTATGGGAGCATTTCAATTATATTTAGATTTTATAAATATATTTATTAGATTATTACAATTATTTGGAAATAGAAGAGATTAATAAGATATTAATCTTCTTTTTATTTTATGATATAATGATTAGGGAGGGATACTATGACTAGTAATAAGATAAAAGAAAAATTATCATTAGTACCACATACTCCAGGATGTTATTTAATGAAAGATAGTAGTGGTAAAGTTATATATGTTGGTAAATCTAAGAATTTAAAGAATAGACTTACTTCATATTTTACTGGTATTAAGAGTGGTAAGACTGGTATGTTAGTTAGAGATATAGATATATTTGATTATATTCTTACTTCTAGTGAGTTGGAAAGTTTACTACTTGAGATAAACCTTATTAAAAAGTATAATCCTAAATATAATATATTACTTAGGGATGATAAATCATATCCTTATATATCTATTACTAATGATAAGATACCGAGACTTGTTATAGTTAGAAACCCTAATGCTCATAAGAGTAAGAACACTAAATTATTTGGGCCATATCCTAATGTTACAGCAGCTAGAAAGACAGTAGATATGTTAAATAGATTATATCCTTTAAGAAAATGTAATAATATGCCTAAGAAAGTGTGTTTATATTATCATATAGGAGAATGCTTAGGCTATTGTGAAAAGAATATTGATAAAGATGTTATAAATAATATGAAGAGTGAGATTATATCTTTTCTAAATGGTAATAATGAATATATAATTAAGAAATTAAAAGATAAGATGAATTTATATTCTGAAACACTTCAATTCGAGAAAGCTATGGAGTATAAAGAATTATTAGATTATGTTACTATTACTTTAGAAAAACAAAAAGTAGAATTAGATGATAATGTAGATAGGGATATAGTTAATTATTATACGGATAATAATTATATATCTATTGTTATATTGTTTATTAGAGGAGGTAAGTTATTAGATAAGAAAGCTTCTATATTTCCTTTAGTGGGAGAAGTAGAAGAAGAATTAGAAAGTTTTATAGCTAGTTTTTATGATAAGCATAAGTTAAGACCTAAAGAGTTATTAATTCCTAATATTATTAAAGATAATGCTATATCTGAAGCTTTTAATATTAAGACTATAGTACCTATAAAGGGATCTAAGAAAAAGATATTAGATTTAGCTTATGATAATGCTTATAATTATTTTAATGAACAATTAGAATTAGTTAAGAGAAATGAAGATAAGACAGTAGGAGCTATTAAAGAATTATCTAGTATTTTAGATATACCTAATCTAAGTAGAATAGAACTTTTTGATAATGCTCATTTATTTGGTAGCTATAATGTATCAGGAATGGTGGTATTTATAGATGGTAAGCCATATAAGAATGAATATAGGAAATTTAAGATTACTAATGATAAAAATGATGATTATGGTACTATGAGGGAAGTAATTTATAGAAGGTATTTTAGAGTTATTAAAGATAATTTAATAAAACCTGATTTAATTATAGTAGATGGTGGAGAAGGGCAACTACATGTAGCAGAAGAAGTAATTAATGAATTATATTTAGATATACCAGTAGCTAGTCTTAAAAAAAATGATAAACATAATACTAATGAACTTTTATATAAAGATAAAATTATACCAATAGATAAATCTAGTAATTTATTTTTACTTCTAACTAGAATGCAAGATGAAGTACATAATTATACTATTTCTTATCATAAACAAATTAGAAGTAAAGGAGCTATTAGTAGTATATTAGATAATATAGATGGTATAGGTAGTAAGAGAAAGAATATATTATTAAAGAAATATAAAACTATATCTAAAATGAAGGAAGCTAGTCTTGAAGAATTAGAAAGTATTTTACCTGAGAAAGTTGCTTTAGAATTTAAAGAGTTTTTAGATAATTATGATGTAAATTAACTATAGTTTTAACTATAGTTTTTTTAATTATTATGATATAATATTAATATAGAGGAGAATTGTATGGCTAGAAGGAAAAAATATAGATTTAGATATGAATTTACTGGTATTGTAATAATTATTGGTATAATTTTAGTTATATATTATATAGAAAATATATATGTAGAAAGCCCTAGTGTACCATTATTTAAAAA
>CACXFI010000061.1 GCA_902766875.1 uncultured Erysipelotrichaceae bacterium
ATTACTATATTCTGATTAGTAACCATAATATTTTATTGTATAAAAAGATGAAATTTAATATTGCTTCATCCATTTTTAAGTCCTTCTCACATTTTATATAATCCTTTTAGCAGCAGACATTACTGCTTCTTTTAATTCATCATAATAGTCAAGAAACTTAACAAAATGAGAAAATTCATATATAAGATCATAAATAGCTAATCTCTTATATAAATTAGGTGTATTAATTATTTCAGGATAATATTCTTCTATATAAGTCATTATATTCTTATAATCTTCTACTTTTGTATATTCTTCACACTCTTCATTTGCATGCTTCCAAGGTTGTCTCACCATATAATAAATAATATGTAACTCAAAATCTTTTGGAGCATACATCGATCTTTCAAAGTCTATAACTTTTATTTTACCATTATTTACAAATATATTATCAAAATGCAAATCATTATGGATTAAAACAAACTCATCAGATTCTAGATATTTATCAAATAAAGAATATGCACTATTAATAATATTAATTTCTTCTGCACTTAATAGTTTTTTATCTTTAGCTTCAACAAATAAACTATTAAATCTATTTTTATTATACTCAACCCAATCATATTTTTCACCTACATTAGAATGCATTTGTTTCATAACATCACATAATTGCTTAATAATATCCTCTCTTTGTTTTTCTGTAAATGTGTGCCATACATTATAAAGTGTTATGCCTTCTACCTTTTCAAGTATCTCATAATAATATGGAACCACTATTTTTTCTGTATTTGAATAATACAATTTTGGTATTAAATTATTTGTATCATTTGCTTTATAAAAATCTATTTCCTTTTGAAATTTGCTTTCATTATTAACATCAGTACATATCTTAACAATAAAAGAATTATTAATATTATAAATTGTATTAGTAAATCCAACATTAATTCTTTCTACACTAGGATTATCACCAAATAACGTTTTATTTTGCCGTATAATTTTATTAATAATTTTGTCCATAATATTACCTCGTTTCTGTTTAAACTCAACTTATTAATCATTAATATTATCAATTATATATCTAATGTCTTCTATTGACTTACTCATATTAAATCTACCATTCCCTACAGGATAAAATACAGAATAACATTCATATTTTTTATTGTTTATATCTTTTATAAATTTTTTCTTTCTACACTTAGAAACAGAAATCTTCTCATTCAGCACAATTGATGAAACTTGATTTCCAAATAAAATTATTACTTTGGGATTAATAATATCTATCTCTTTCTCAAACAAATTTAAATATTTTTTATATACGCTATCTGGAAGAGGCCTTGCATCAATTTGGGTACATTTACCTAAATTAGTTATAAAGTATTTATGTTTCTTAACGTTTTCATACACTTTATATGCAAATTCTTCTGTCCATTCATTTCCCTTAATAATTTTAATTTTATCATAAATATCCTTATCTAATAATTTTAATTCATAAAACAAATCCCAAATATTTTTAGTACCTATCCAAGGAGATTTCAAACCTTTCCATGATTTAGAAGATGCTATATTTCTACTAGTTGGATTCATAAAAACAAAACATATATCAGGATTAGTTATACAGCCTCCATTATAAATAGAATCTAAGTCTTTTGACCCGTATTTTAACTGCAACTTATCATATTCTACCTTTAAATCATCTAGCGTCAAACTATCACCTCAACTTCTAAAACATCTAATTATAATTTTCTAATTTTTATACCGACAACCCCATATTTCCTTTCTTCTTCCAAAGAATAATATTCACGCATTGTCATTGCCTTTCTTCTCACTTCTTCTTCATTGGTTAAAAGATTACTAAATAACTTTTCAAAAGATTTATCTCTATATAAATCTAATACCTCAACAAGTAATTTTTCTTGTAATTCTGGTAATTTAGAAAATTCAATTTGATCTCCAATTTTTATTTTACTTCTTTTCTCATCATATAATCTAAACTCTATAGTTTTAGTTCCATTTTTTATTCTTTCAAACGGATTTTCCTTTAATTTCATTTTATGTAACATTATTTTTACCTCCTTACTTTTTATAAGTTTTTACTAAAAAGATTCTTTCAGTAAATCCACCTCTTCTTATTCTCTTATTATTAGATAATTCTACTACATTATCTATATTACTATTTTCTAGTTCAGAAATAGCTCTTACAACTTCATATACATCAGCTAACTCTTCTAAAATATTTTCTTTTGTCTTAGCATTAATTACTTCATTAGCTTCTTCTAATAGTTTTTTATATAATTCATCTCTATACTCTTCATTATCTAATATTCTTGTAACAGCAACTTCTCCATTCTTCTCTATTTTATCTGGTATCTTATCTCTTACTAACTTATTAAATATTTTTTCCACAATATCACCTCACTATTTAACATAATCTGGAGTAGCACAAACATTTAATTTCACTTTAATACTTTTTAAAAACTCATTTAAAGACTCATTCTTACTATCAGTTACTAACATATAAACTAACTCTCCATTACCTGTATATATCTCATATTCTGGTAATTTTTCATTAGTAAAAGTCATATTATCTGCTATAGTACTACTATTAATTATCTTCATAACATCATAATCATATTTACCATTATCTTTTTTAGAATACTTTAATATATCGTCACACACTTCTCCATATCTACATGTTTCATAATGAATAAATAATTCATATACTCCATCATCATATACACTTAAAGATATAGGAATACAATCTATCTTTTTATAACTAATACTAAATAATAATTTATTATTACTAATAATATCTTCTTTTAAAATATTTTTAGAATCAGTTATTTTAGCATAATATTTTGACACTAATTCTTTATTACTTAACTTAGAATCATAATTAATAATTTTTTTATACATATCTTTATCTATAGACATCTTTTTAATAGATTCCATATATTTACTTCCATCTTCAGGTATATCATATTTTACTACTATATCATCTTTAAAAGTAAATTTATAAAACATTGAATATCCATTACTATTTTTAGGTTTATCTTCTTCTAAATAATATCCTTCTCCTAAAATCCACATATAAGCATATTTATATTCTTTATCTTCAGTTATCCCTAATCCATCATATGATAAGAAAAAATGATAACCCTTCTCATCATGAACAGGATTAATCTCTTCATATTCCTTTTCTTTCAAATAGTTAATAGCCCTATCATATAAATACTCATTATCACTTATATATTTTTCACCATTATTTCCAATAAATTTAAATAATAAAAATATAATTATAAATACAACAATTAATACAAGTAAATATTTTACTATCTTCTTCTTTTTCATATTAAAACCTCATTATAATTATAACATAAAAAGAGTAGTTTTTATATCTACTCTTAACCCTTCTTTAATGAATATTTATTTCTTATTACTATTATAAATATAATAAATATTATAATATTTATAAATTGAATCAACATAATAATTCTAGGTATATTAGTATTTAGATAGTATTGTCTTATCACACAATCTGACCAAATAACAGATAAGAAAAATACCCAACTAAATTTAAAAATATCAACAAATAATTTAAACCCAGATTTTACAATATCTTCACCTTTTTTATTAACCTTTAAACCTAATTTAATTTTACTTGATATATATATAAAGAAATCAAATAACAAAACAATACCTAATGATACTACATAAGGATATCCTATATATAACAATTTACTTTTACTAACAATAACATCAAAAGATCCATCAGCAGCAAAATGTACTCCTACCTGACTAGGTAGATTATTATACATAAATATTAATCTAACAACACCAATTAAAATTAATACTAAACATATAATAGTAAAAATTACATGTATCTTATCTATATACTTTTTCATAACTAACTCCCATCTTTATATTAATTACCTTTACATAAGTATATCATAAAAAATAAAATAGTAGATACAAATCTACTATTCTAAATATTACTTTTTTCTAGTTTTTACATTTCTTTTAATCTTTTCTAAATTTTTCCCATACACAGAGTGAATAAAATCATTATATCCTTTTATTAATTCTAAATTCTGATTATATTCTTCATTTGCTCTCTTATCCTTACTAGATATAAAACTATTTATTTCACCATCATCAAATAATGTAATAAACCAATCTGTATTACAATAAGTACATATTTCCTGTTTTTCTAATAACCAATTATAATTAAGCTGATAATCATGAAGAAATTTTTGGAATCTAAGCACTATAAGTCTTCTTTCTACTTTCCGGTAATTATCTACATCGTTAAAATCAGAAACTTCTCTTTTAAAGATAGGTTCTCTTTCATCAAGATACCTAATATCAGGTTTATACAATTTAATATCACCTATTTCTTTATCTTGGTATAAATCTAATAAACACTGATAATTATCTATACCATTATAATAATTATTAACATTATCTAATATTGGATTAATTATAAATGGTAAAATCTGATTATTATAATCTGATACATTAGAATTACTACTACCAATAACAGTTGCAACTATTTCATCACCATTAGAGTTCATATAATTCATTAATTGTTTCATCGCTTCTCTACATACATCATAAATATATTTTTTACTAATTTTACCTATATCTCTATTACTTATTTCAATACCTTGACTAACTAAAACATTCCCATTTCTCATAACAAGCATCATAGCTATATCCTTATGTTCTTTACTAGATATACTAATAAGTCTCATATGACTACTAGCTAAAAACTGTTTAAATAATACCTGAGCATCACCATTTATTCTAAAACAGTTACCACTTCTATATCCCATAACTAAATTTCTAGGATCATTTAATTTAAGAACTTCACATGATAAATCACTATTACTTAAAATTTCTATTCTAGGAATAGAAGATTCAAACTTATTCTTCAAAAATTCCTTATAAACACTATAATTCTTTTTTAATATTTTTATATCAGTCTCATCTAAAAACTCATACTTATGATGATATGAAGATATCATATCTAAAGATATATCACCAGTTATTTCAGGTAAAATAGGATTATTGGATAGATATCTTTCCTCTAACAAAGATTTAACTTTATTCTTATTCATTTTAATTCCTAACCTATCAACAAACATATTAAAATTATTATAAAAATAATCAAAATCTATAAATAATTCACTAAATCTACCATTTAACATTTGTCTAATATTATTATTTAAATCTTTTTTATCCTCAAATATAAATTCATTAAATACCTCTAGTAAATCACTAGATAACTCCTGCTTTACATTTAATTTAGAAAACATATAATATATTTTTTCATAATCAACATTTCCATATTTACCTGATAATAATTCTATAGCATTATCATAACCTATACTTAAATATATTTTATATGCTACCTCTAAATATTCATCCTCACTTAAAGTAGGAGTTCTTTTTAGTAACCATGTAAAATTATCAGTTAATTTCTCATCCATATAAACATTATTATTATTTATTTCTAACATCATTAATAATTCAATAATTCTATTTATATATTTTTTAGGAACATCAAAATACTGAGAAGGTGTTAAATAATTATCTATAACATTAATAGATTCATTATTATTTTTTAAATAACTAATTAATAAATAAATATTTTTATCACTAATAACATCAAATAAATATTTATAATCATTATCACTATATAGTTTATTTCTAATCAATTCATAAAATTTATCTGATAAAGCTTCATCAATACAATAATAACTATCAATAAATATCTTTATATATTCAATACTATCTTCTTTTGGTATTTTCATAAAAATATTATATAATCTCAAAATATTAAATATATTTAACGATTTAGATGATATTTTTTCTAATTTATCTTTTATTTTATTATTCATATCAAAATTATCCCCTTGTTAAATGATTATATAATATCATAAAATAAAATATAAAACAATAAAAAGTTAACTATTAATAAGTTAACTTTAATTACTACTATCCATTTGTTTTAATAATTTTAAACATCCTTGATATATCTCATTATATGTTCTATCAAAATCTCTAGTATACCAAGGATCATCGATATCATAATCTAATAATTTAATCACCTTAGATTTATCATGTATTAATCTTTCTAAATTCTTAATATTATAATCATCAAAACATACTATAATATCAAAACTATTATAATCATCTATTGTTATTTGTTTAGCTTCATGTTTAGTATATGGAATATTATGTTTATCTAATACCTTCTTAGCATTAGGATAGATATCATTACCTATTTCTTCTAAAGAAGTAGCTCTAGATTCTACTCTATATTTATTATTACTTATATATTTAAATATATATTCCGCCATAGGAGACCTACATATATTACCATGACATACAAATAATATACTCTTTATCATTTCACCATACCTATCTTATTTAATGGCCATAATCTAAGTCTAGTAGTACCTTTAATATCATCACTACTAATGAATCCTAATACTCTAGAATCTAATGATACTTCTCTATTATCACCAAGTACTAAATACATATTATCAGGTACAACTTCAAATTCACAATTACCATTAAATTTCTCATCTACCATACATATATCTTTAATTCTAAAATTCTTAGTTTTACCATTTTTATATTGATCTTTTACCAACTCATCATTAATATATAATTTATTATCTATATATTCAACCTTATCACCAGGCATACCTATAATTCTTTTAATAATTAATTCCTTATCTTTTTTATCATTAATAACAACAATATCAAATCTTTCTATTTTATTAAATTCTTTATCTATTTTATTTAATATTAATAATTCTCCTTCATATAAAGTTTTCTCCATAGAAGGTCCATTAACTATAACAGGAGTAACTATAAAACTTCTAATTAATACAACTACTATAACAATAATTACATATGGATACACTTCTTTAATAAATTTATTCATCATATTCACTTCCTTAATAATAATATCATAATAAATATTATTCATCAAGTTAAATAAAAAGAAAAGAGAGTTTATTACACTCTCTATTTTACTACTATATTAACTATTCTATTAGGTACTACTATTGTCTTAACTATATCTTTACCTTCTATATTTTTCTTAACATTATCTTGTTTCATAGCTTCACTCTCTAATAATTCTTTACTACTATCTTTAGCTACTGTTATAGTTGCCCTTAGTTTTCCATTTACTTGTACACCTATTTCTAACATATCATCTATAGTTTTAGATTCATCATACTCTGGCCAAACAGATTCACTAAATGCATCACCTAAATTACATATCTCATTTAATTCTTCAGTCATATGAGGAGCAAATGGATTTAATAATTGTAATAATAATCTATAATCAGCCCTACTAACAGTATCATGTTTATCATATTCATTAATTAAAATCATTAAACTAGACACAGCTGTATTATAAGCTAAATGTTCTATATCATAACCAACTTTCTTAATAGTCTTATGAATAAGATTTTCCATATCTTTAGTATACTCTAAACTATCATTTAATTTATCTTTAGTTCTATATACTCTATCTAAAAATTTCTTACATCCCTTAAGACCATTTTCATTCCAAGCCGCATCTTTAGTATAATCACCTATAAACATTTCATATACTCTTAATGCATCAGCTCCATAATCTCTAACCATATCATTAGGATTAACTACATTACCTTTAGATTTACTCATTTTTTCTCCATTAGAACCTAATATCATACCATGACTAATTCTAGTATCAAATGGTTCACTATTAGGAACTATTCCCTGTTCATGTAAGAAAATATTCCAAAATCTAGCATATAGTAAATGTCTAGTAGCATGTTCCATACCACCATCATATAAATCTACTTTTCCCCAATATTTAAGTTTATCCATATCAGCTAATTTCTTATCATTATGAGGATCCATATATCTTAACCAATACCAAGAAGATCCAGCCCAATTAGGCATTGTATCAGTTTCTCTTTCTGCTTTTCCACCACAATGTGGACAAGTAGTATTTACCCATTCTGGAACATTAGCTAAAGGACTCTCACCAGTATCTGTTGGTTCATAAGATTCAACATCAGGAAGTAATACTGGAAGTTCCTCTTCAGGAACAGGTACCCAACCACATTTATCACAATGAATCATTGGAATAGGTTCTCCCCAAAATCTTTGTCTAGAGAATATCCAATCTTGTAATCTATAATTAACTTTACTATCACCAATATTATTATCTTCCAAATATTTAGTCATTTTCAAAATAGCAGTTTCTTTATCTAAACCATCTAAGAAATCAGAATTTATATGTAATCCATCCCCTGTATAAGCTTCCTTAGATATATCTCCACCATCTATAACTGGAATAATTTTAATACCAAACTTAGTTGCAAATTCATAGTCTCTTTCATCATGAGCAGGAACTCCCATTACTGCTCCAGTACCATAACTTGCAAGTACATAATCACTTATCCATATAGGAAGTTCTTCACCTGTAATTGGATGAATAGCTCTAAGTCCATCTATTTCTACACCAGTTTTTTCTTTAGTAATATCTGTTCTTTCTATATCACTCTTAGATTTAGCATATTCTCTATATTCATCTACTTCTTTAATATTCTTAATTAAATCTCTATACTTATCTAAATACTTATGTTCAGGACTAAGTACCATATAAGTAGCTCCAAATAAAGTATCACATCTAGTAGTAAATACTTCTATAACATCATCTGTATCTTTTAATTTAAAAATAACAGAAGCACCAACAGATTTACCAATCCAATTAATTTGAGCTAATTTAACCTTATCGAAGAAATTAGTATCATCTAATCCAGCTAATAATTTTTCTGCATAGTCACTCATTCTAAGTAACCATTGATTTTTTAATTTCTTAGTAGTTTTTGTTCCACATCTTTCACATACTCCACCTTGAGCATCTTCATTAGATAATCCCATTTTACACTTAGGGCACCAATTAATTTCTTTTTCATCCTTATAAGCTAACCCCGCTTTATAAAATTGTAGAAATTGCCATTGTGTCCATTTATAATATTCAGGATCAGTAGTAGAGTATTCTCTTGACCAATCTATAGAAAGTCCTAAAGATTGCATTTGACCTTTAAATACTTTAATATTTTCCTCTACCGCCTCTCTTGGGTAAATATGATTTTTAATAGCATATTGTTCAGCTGGAGCCCCAAAAGCATCCCATCCCATAGGGAATAACACATTAAATCCTTTACTCTTCTTATAACGTGCTAAAACATCAGATGCCGAATATACTCTAGCATGACCTACATGTAATCCCGTTCCAGATGGATATGGGAATTCTACTAATACATAATATTTTTCTTTATTTTTATCCATCTCTACTTTAAAAGTAGCCTCTTCATACCATTTTTTTTGCCATTTATTTTCTATTTCTCTAAAATTATACATTTTTCAAAACCTTACCTTTCTTTATATATATTCTAGCTAAAACACCATAACAGATAATTATTAATAATAGTAATAGGATTATACCTATTATTATTTGAAATACTATATTATTAATCAAATATAAAACTACTATATAAACACTAGATATTATAAAAGCATTTATAATAGAACAAGCTATATTAAACTTCTTAAAATCAATTTTTTTAGGATTAATTCCATATACATTAACTAAATAATATAATTCTACACAAATATCTTTCTTACTATATTTTTTTCTCTTCTTAGCAAAAAGCATATAATAACATATCCCTATTAATAAAAATACTAATAAATATTCTAATAATATTCTCATAATCCCTCCTTAAAAAGATAAAAACGCCCCTATATTAGGAGCGTTTTATACGCGGTACCATCCTACCTTATTACTTAATTTGATAACGGGTATTCATACCCGGCTAATAACTAGCAACTAAATAGACAAGTTCATAATATCTAATATATAAGTTCTCACCATCACTTACTCTCTTCAATATTATTTATTATTACTACTTCTATTATCCGTCTTTGCAAAAAGTATTATACTATATTTTTTCAATATATTCAAGCAAACTTATAAACATTGTTATAAATTTTGGCTGTAATCCTTTTCTCTTTAATTTTCTAATAGCAATTCTCTTTTTTCTAATAGGCATATCGCTAAATAAAACTTCGTCTACCTTTTCTTTTAAAGATGTATCTATCTCTAAATCTTCTAAAATATCTGCTATATCTTCATTAATAATATCAGTAGCGATAACTTCTAAATCATCACCTGTAATAGTTACATTAACTTCAGCTACTGATAAAGCATTATTAATTTGAATAACTAAATCATTGTGATTACTATAAGCATTATATTCTACTTTATTACCAGAACATAATACTTGTATATCATCAGTCATTCTAGTATTTCTAAATCTAATATAATAATTTCTATATTGAGGAATAGATCCTCCTCTTCCTTCTAATAATTTAATAACTAAATTATATTTATTAGGTTCATATTTATAATCATATTCAGTAACAATATAATTAGCATTACCTAATCCAAATCCATCATCTTCATATAATTTATAATTGCCACTAGCACCAGGGAATACTTGAACTTCCATATTCACAGGATTGTTAGTATTATTATCTAAACTCATAGGTAATATACTTCCAGATTTAACAAATACCGGATAATCTTCATCTTTATAAAAGTTCAAATAATACTTATTACCATTATATCTTTTGCCACTACCAAAATGATACCATTTACCTTCTGGCATAAATACTCTTTGAACAACCCTGTTCATAACTGGATTTTTCTTTTTTATAATAGGAGACACCATCATTTCAGTACCAAACATATATTGGTTTCTATACAACGCTTCATCTATTATTTTAGGATATTGATAGTATAAAGGTTGAATTAAAGGTGAACCACTTTTATGATATATATAAGCTTCACTATATAAATAAGGAACTAATTTATTCCTAAGTTGCATATAATCTCTAACTACACTAAAACTAAGAACATCCCACTTCCAAGGCTCTCTCTTATAATATTTTCCACCTTCACTAGCCAACATAAAGATTGGACTAAATGTCCCAAGTTGCACATATCTTATAAATAATTCACTATTTTCAAATCCCCCATAATAACCACCAATAGCATGACTAACCCAAGATACACCTATATTAGACGCACTAGCATTATAAAAAGGTAGTAACTCTAATGTTTTCCAATCAACTTTTGTATTACCACTAAAATAGATAGAATATCTATGCATAGAAACACCTATATTTCTGCTTACACTAATACCTCTACTATTTTTAAAAACAGGATTACTAATAAAATTATAATGATTAAATAAAGCTATATTTTGTTTATCTTTTATATTATTATAATCAAGTAAGAAATAATCTACCCCTACTCCAATCAAAGATCTAAGAACATTATTCATGTAAGCACTAGCTAAAGAAGAATTAAATGGGATAAAATTAATAAGATTACTATTATTTTCTAAGTAATTACTAACAGATGAGTATAAAGAAGATTGATTATTTATACCATATTCAGGATTAAGAGTAAGTCCTAATTTAATATTATTACCCTTCATAATATTATTTAAAGCACTATAATCTAATTTATCAAAGCTATAAAAATCTACATTATTATGCCAAGTATTACCCAATATTATACTTGATATATTAATGTTATTATCATTAAACTTAGATATTAAATTACTAATCCCCTGAATATCATATTTATCATTTTTATACCAAATATTCCCAAGAGCAAATCTACTTATCATAGGAGGATAACCAGTAAGTTCATAAAAATCCCTTAAACAATACCCAAAATCTTTCCTATACATAAATAAATATATATCAATAACTCCTTTTTCCCTATTAATAGGATTATCATTATCATCTATGACATAAGACATAGTATCATCTAAAGTTGCAAAACCATCCGTAGAATATAAACCTTTATCATATTTTAATTTACCATTATAATTATCTAAACTATAATTAAGTGCCCCAAAGTTTCTAGCTTCAGGATGACCATAATACCACATTTTATCGCTTTCTTTTAAGGTGACTCTAAGATTATTACCAGGGGTAAGTTTTCCACTATAAAAAGGTTTATTTTTATCATATAACAAAGTAAAATATTTAGTTTCTATCTGTAACAAAGTTTCAGATTGATTAACACTAAATTCTACTTTACCAAAATTACGAAATATAACATTTTGACTAGCTCTATCTTCAAACACACCATTAGGGCTATATTCTAATCTAACTAATCTATCAGTAAGAAAAGAAAATCTATATTTTTCACCAGAAATAACATTAGCACTATTTGCAACTAAATCACGTTTATCTTTAACAAAATAAGAAGTCAAACTAGTCATAATATCACCCTTTATTCTATAAAATAGTATAACATAAAAAATATTAAATATCTATATAAATATTTAATATTCTTAAACTTCTTCTAACACTTCATAGCCATTAATAACAATATCTTCATCTAAATACATTCCAATATTATTATTATTAATATTATTTACTAAATCAATATTATCTACTTCTACAAAACAGCACTTATCATAATTATAACTATAATACTTATTATTATGATTAATAATTACAAAATGACTTCTTTCCTCTAATTCCCTAATATACATATTATTAACCTTAATATCATAATTACTACAATATTTATCAAATATTTCTTTATATAAAGTATATAATTCATAAGTACCTATATTATTAATATCAATAAAATTACTAGTAACTACCAAAATATTATATAAAAAATTATCTAAACTATAATCTATCTTCTTCATAATAGTATCTATAATTATATCATTATAATCATTATTTATATAACCAATTTTCTTATCTAACTCTATATCATCATTATAATTATCAAAATATCTAGTCTTAAATCCACACTGTATCAAATATAAATCTTTTGTAATATCCACAAATATACTCTTACCATCTATATTTAATTTATTAACTAAATATCCAGAATCATTATTACTAACTATTTCACAATCAAGTCCCATCATTGAACATAAGTATAAATATAATTTACAAACTGATATATTATTAACTTTACCTATGCTAATAGATTCCCATATATTATTAATATTACTAATATTATTAAAACTATATAAATCACTCTTACTACTTATACAATTAATATCTATATTAACTATCTTACCCAATTTAATATATAAATATCTAGCTACTTCTAATTCATCATAATCTTTATCCATAGCCAAAGATAATATATTATTAATAATACCTTGTCCTTCTTTATACCTATCTAAAGTAACATAGACATATCCATACTTATCATCAATATAATCGCTAACTAAATATTTATTATCACTATCTAATAAATACTTAATAACATCTACATTAATATTCTTAATATCTATATTAACATGCCTAATATCAGTATCTTTTAATTTCTTACAATCATCCATATCCCTAAGTAACATAACAAGAGAACCAATATCTTTCATATTCTCACCATATTAATTATAATATATTTACACCATCAAAGTAAATATTCTTATACCAACTGTTTACCAAATAAAAGTACCAAGAATAATCTTAGTACTTACTTAGTTAATTGATTCCACTTTTCTTTTATTATATCCGTAGCAGATTCTTTAATATCACTAACCGAATATATTTCATCATTCTTTTTAAATACATTATTATAAGTATACACATTATCATTAGCATTAATAATAACTTCATTAATACTATACTTATTACCATTACCCTTAAAAGATAATTTCTTTATATATTTAATTATCTCTAATTGAGTATCTTTATCTAACTCATCATATTTATCATTATCTAATACCACATTATAAGATATCTTAGTATTATTACTAGTCTTAGAATGTATCTTAATAGATATTTTACTATTCTTATTTATTTCATAATCTTTTAATACTTCTTTTATATCACTCTTTATCTGTCTTTTTGGATTAACACTATGTAGTAAAACATAACCCAAATATAATACTCCAATTACTACTAAAATACTTATTATAAGTAAAATCCTATCAAATATTTTTTCCTTCATAACTAATACCTCTATTATAGTATATCATTCACAAATGAAAATGTAAACTAAAAAAGGTATAACATTTGTTATACCTTATATATTCATCAAGCTCTTAGCAGTTCTTACCATCTGACATGAATAACCCATTTCATTATCATACCAAGCTACTACTTTTACAAGCTGTTTTCCATCTACATCTAAAACATTAGTAAGCCCGCCATCTACCATACCTCCACAAGTAGAAGTAATAATATCAGAAGATACTATAGGATCCATAGTAAATTGCAATGTTTCATTACAATTATTTCTCAAACAGTTATTTAACTCATCAACAGTAGTATTCTTTTTAAGTTCTAATACTAAATCTACTAATGATCCATCACTAACAGGTACCCTCATAGCTGTACCAGACATCTTACCTTCTAATTCAGGAATAACTTTTCCAATAGCAGAAGCTGCACCAGTTGAAGTAGGAACAATATTAGTAGCACACGCCCTACCTCTTCTTTCCTTAATACCTTTCTTATGAGCAACATCCAATGTAACTTGATCATTAGTATAAGCATGAATAGTAGTCATATATCCTTTTTCAATACCAAAATTATCATTAATAACTTTAAGAACAGGCGCTAAACAGTTGGTAGTACAACTAGCAGCACTAATAACTTCTTCACTACCATCTAATATATCATCATTAACATTATATACTACAGTTTTGACATCTCCCTTACTAGGAGCAGATATAATTACTTTTTTAGCACCAGCTTCAATATGCATTCTAGCATCTTCTAATTTAGTAAATCTACCAGTACACTCAAATACTACATCAATACCTAATTCCTTCCACGGTAAATTTTTAGGTTCTGTTTCACTAAATACTTTAGTATGTACTCCATCTACTATAATATCATCGTTATCAAAACTAATACTATCATTGTGATATCTACCATGATTAGTATCATACTTAAGTAAATAAGCTAACTGTTCACTATCAGTTAAATCGTTAACAGCTACAACATCAAAATTCTCGTCTTCATGCATAATTCTATATACAAGTCTTCCAATTCTTCCAAAACCATTTATTGCTACCTTAATAGCCATATCATCATCTCCTATATTATTATTTTATCAAACTAAAAAAGATATTACAAGAAACTGACATAAACTTTACATAAATAAAAAAGAATTACAAATTCTTTTTTTCTTCATCAGTCAAATTATCTACTATATCTTTAATAACTACTCTCTCATCAAAAGGATATCTTTCTCCATTGATTTCTTGATAATCTTCATGTCCTTTACCAAGTATTAAAATAATATCTCCTTCATGAGCATTAACTATACTATACTTAATAGCTTCCTTCCTATCATGAATAATAATATATTTCCCATTAGTTTTATTAATGCCAACTAATATATCTTTAACTATATCTTCATTTTTTTCAAATCTAGGATTATCAGCAGTAATTATAGATAAATCTGCATATTTACCAGATATTTCTCCACAATCAAATCTTCTTTGTCTACTTCTATTACCGCCACATCCAAAGACACTTACTATTCTCTTAGGATTACTCTCTTTAATTGTTTTAAAGACATTTTCCATAGCTATACCTTGATATGCATAATCAATTAATACATTAAATTTATCAGATATATGTATAGGTTCTAATCTACCTTTAACTGATACATTCTCTAAAGTATTCTTAATAACATCTATATTAACTTTTAATAAATTACATATACTAATAGCACATATAGCATTATATCCATTAAAGTATCCTGGTATACTTAATCTAAATTTATCTTTAATTAAACCATCTGTTTCAAATTCTATTCCAATAAATCCTGGTTCAATAACATTCCTAGATTCTATTAACCTTAAATCTGCTTTATCACTCACTCCAAAAGTATGAATATCATATTTAAAATCTTTAGACATAGTATTATATTCTTTATCATCTATATTAAATATTCCATGCCTACATTGTTTAAATAATTTACTCTTACAATATACATAATCTTCATACGATTCATGTTCATCTTTACCAACATGATCTAAAGATAAATTAGTAAATACTCCATAATCAAATATAATATCATTCCATCTATTTAATTTTAATGATTGACTAGATATTTCTATCGCTAAATATTTAATATTATTATCTAACATATCCCTCATATATTTATAAACATCATATGATTCAGGAGTAGTATTAACAGTATGATAGTATTTATCTTTATAAAATACTCCCATAGTACCTATATATCCACAAGATTTATTATCATTATTAAGTATCTCTTTAACAATCCAACTAGTAGTAGTCTTACCCTTAGTACCAGTAATCGCTATAGTAGTAAGTTCTTTATCAGGATAATTAAATAATACTCTAGAAATTTTACCTAATCCTAGCCTAGTATCTTCCAATTTAATTATAGTAATATCTTTATTTACTTCTATATCTTTCTCTACTATAACAACATTACATCCATTATCTATAGCCTTATTTATATAATCATGGCCATCTACATTAAAACCACATAAAGCTACAAAAGCTTTATCTTTTGTAGCCAATCTAGAATCATAACATATATCTTTTATATCTTTATCTATACTACCATGTACTAATTTATAATCTACATCTTTTAATATACTTTTCAATAACATAACAACATCTCCAATAAAATATATGCTAATTATTTAAGTAATTTTCAGGATCAACATTAATATTCTCATACTCTAATTCTTCTTTAAACGTTTCTTTAAATATAACTAACTCTTTCTTAATAACATCTGGATACACTACCTTAGTAAATCTAATAGCATCATATATATCTTTAAAAGCTACATATTTTCTATTATTATAAACAGCATTACTAAACATCTGCCTAACCATTACTAAAGCAATATCAGGATATCTTGATCCTAATTCATATACTCTTTTAAATTCATCTGTCATATTAACAACAAATGTCATTATCTGTTCTTTTACAAAAGCCACATAAGGCATCTTAACACCAGTCTGATGTTCTATCTTAGGTAAAGTCTGTAATAGTATTTGAACACATTGTTCCTTAGTAGGTTCTGCTACATCAACTTTATCAAATCTTCTATTAAAAGCTTTATCCCTAAGTACAAATTTTTCATATTCATAAGTAGTAGTAGCTCCTATCATCTTAATACTACCTCTACTTAACCCTTCCTTAAACATATTAGCTAAATCAAATGTCCCATTACCTATCAATGTATGTATCTCATCTATAAATAATATAACTTTATTTTGATTTTTTAATTCTTCTACTAGTTTTAACACTCTATTTTCACCATTATTGTCATTACCAATAATAGCTGTAGTATTAACTCTAAATATTCTATATC